>NZ_DDCJ01000058.1:117157-117655 GCF_002335285.1 Thalassolituus sp. UBA2009 | reverse complement strand
ATGGCTCGTTTTTTTTGTTCTCTGCCCCGGCGGCCTTTACTCCGACAGCAATGAATAATCCCAGTCAGCTTTCGCCATCGGCGCTCTGGTTTTAATCAACCCCATCGCATTAAACGCATCCTGTACCCGCTCATTCAGTACTTCCAGACGATGTGGAAATTGCGGATTACTGAAGAAATCAACATTGCCCTGCTTATCGACAAACTGCGCGTCGTAATACAGGTTTTCAATATCCGGCTGGGCGTTTTTATCACCCAGTAAAATATCTGCTGAAGCTTCCAGTAATTGCAGTTTCTGTGGATTGGACAGATCGCGCATCAGCTCCTGCAGCTGAGCTGAAGTGCTCATCAGTGTTTGTACAAAACGCTGCACCTCAGCTTTATTTTTTTCAAAATAATCGGCACGCACCACATAAACATCGGCAATAATCCGGCGTGCAAACATAGTAGAAATAATCATCCGCGCACCGGTAATCGAACCGTTACTGCCGGTGCCGAC
>NZ_DDCJ01000058.1:1915-116859 GCF_002335285.1 Thalassolituus sp. UBA2009 | reverse complement strand
TCCGGCATCCATTTCAGATTCACATCACTCATCTTCAGGCCGGCCTGGGTCAGCAACGTGGTCATAAAATCCACATGGGGACCATAAGCCTGAATAGCGATGGTTTTTCCTTTTAATTCACCAACGCGGACTATGCCGTTTTTAGCAACCAGGGTGTCGCCACCGCGCGACCAGGTGAGCTGATAAATCACCACCGGGCGGGTACGCGGATCTTTATTAATCAGATCCAGCGCCTGGTTGCACATACCAATGGTACAGCGCAGATAAGGGGAAGCGCCGGATAAATAATCCTGCAGCTGTTTATCAAAGTTATCCTGCAAGACAAATTCGTAATTCAATCCGGCCTTGGCTATGGCACTGCCAGGCTGAGTGCGGGTATTCATACCATTGGCCAGAATACTGATCATATCGCCGCCCCAGGTAATCATCGGCACCCGCAGTGGCTGAGTATTCTTTACCGGGCCCACTGCCGTATTAATACGCGCTGCCAGCGGTTCAGGCTCAATAAACTCGGGCTCCGCAAAGACACCCCGCGCGAACAGCAGGGCCAGAACGGCAGCAGAGAACAACAGTATTGAACGCACGATGGTATTTCCTATTAACTGATTAATGAACGTCACTGGGCTTTAGCAAACATGATGCCATTGCTAGTGATACGCCTCACATCAGCGCAAATTCGTGAGCAACTGCACAATTAGAAAGCAAAGGGAAAAATAAAGCGGAAATACCTACGAATAAAAGCACCACCATGATGCTGATATTTTTTACAGCGCACGGTAATAAGGCACAAATAATCATCTGACAAAGCAGAATAGGATTCCGGAAAAGCGGCTGAAATACTGCTGGCGAGTAGGTTATTCTGCCTGATGCAGAAACAGACGCAGCGCCTGACTGGCACTCTGACAATGATACAGCGTGGCTTTAAGCTGATATTCACGGCACAGAACTTCACAGCGACGGCCGGGAACGCTGAGTAAAAAATGGCACTGATCCTGACCCAAACCTGCGCCGGAATTAATTAACTGAAAACAGCCATGCTGCAGCATATTGCCTTCGGTATCGTAATCAATGCCGTCGTATTCCAGCACACTGTTCAGCTCCACTGCATCGGTATCAGCAGAGATCAGCGCCAGCACAACAAAGGCTCTGGGGGCCGATAAAAAATCCCGTGCCCGCTCATACACCAGAATATGCGGATCGGCTGCCGTGGCTGTGGCATAAAAAAATGCATAAGCGCCACCCGGCCCGCTGATGGAATCATCAGCCGGGGGTGGTAAATCGCTTAACAACTGCAGCTCAACAGGTTCGTTCATCAATCCATTACCGGCTAATGGCCTCAGGCCATCGGATCATAGGTCCAGAACGGGTAACGCAGACCAGCCATGGCACAGAGTACACGTAAAAATGCATCACAGGCTTCAACGCCCGCACTTTCGTCCATGGTGTGGTAACCCGTGGTCGGAATCTGCAGCGTGGTGCCATCCACCAGACCGTTAGAAGCCGCAATAATGCGGCCCATCTCGGTACTGCCCATGGATTTGGCAGCAATACCCTGACGGGCATTTTCTTCGTTCTGACGGCGGATATAGTCATCTTTAAAACTGTAACGGATGCCCAGTTTTTTACATTTTTCCGCCAGCCGGTTGGTTAACTCCGTATTAAAGGAAGCGTTGGCATCGCAATGACGTAACACCAGCAACTGCTCGTTAGCCGCCGGTACATCCGGATACGGGCTGGTATCCACCACCACCAGCTGGTTGGTGGAGCCACCAAAACGGCGGAACCATTCGAGCAGGTAACGCCAGCTGCGTCCGGCTTCTTCCTGAGCGGTAAAAAAGGCGGTGCCCTGAAAACCCAGTTCAAATAAATACACCAGCATGGCGGCGGTCAGTACGTTATCGAGCTGGCCCAGATAACGGCCATTTTCGATACGCAGCTGATCACGGAAAGCCACCGGCGTACCCGCCACCAGATGTTCCATACCGGACAGCTCAAAAATCAGGTTATTACGGTGCGGACAGATATAGGTACGCTCGATTTTGCCACGCCCACGGTAAGCACCGGACCAGGGTTCATAGGCAAACACGCCGACATCGCCGAAACGGTCGACGATCATTTTCATCAGTTCTTCCGACACCGAGTTACCCAGCAGGTCGGAACGGCCGCCGGAGACAAAGGCCGCGTACTGAAACTCGTTCGGGCCGGTACAGACCAGACCGTGACGGTCGATGTGGGCCGAAAACATCAGGCTCATCGGATCTTTGCCCTGCGCGACCAGCACGCCTTCGTACCAGGTTACCTGCGCCCCACGCTCTTCCAGTTCGCGCTGCAATACGCGGAAAAAGGAATGCTCCGCGCCAACCACCGAAGGGCTGCGCAGCAGACTTTTTAAAATATCGAGAAAGGCGGTACGGTCGCTCATGGATACCCCGCAGAGCTGCTACAGATTGAAAAGCCGATGAAAGCACGGTTAGAAAAAGGGGTGCAAGAGAAGTTACACCCCGGAGGAAGGAAATCGGCGCGTTGCGCGCTCAGTCCTGATAATCGATATCGAAGCCCAGCAAATCGCGCAGACGTGCCTGCTCCAGAATACGCTCGGCGCGACGACGTTTTTTATCGTAATCGACACTGCGTCCTTTGGGCTTGCTGCGGGATTGTGGCTGGTCGTCGAGATCGTCAAAATCTTCGTAGTCTTGTGGCTGACTCATACCCACCTCAGATGTTCAGATACTGCCCGCCCCTTACCGGCAAAGGCACCGGGGCGAAAACGGCGGCATAATTTCACCAGTTCCGGCTGTGGTAAATTGAAAAAAATTATTCTTCTGGATCAGTTTTTTTTGTTGTTTTGACAAAGAACACCATAACGTCTTACGGGGTGACGTGTGTCGCTTAAGCCGTTATAATCGCCGCGCTCTTGGGGGAGTAATCTGCCCTGACCCATAAAGTCAGCGGCGCCCGTGTCAACATAATTGAGCCTCATGCTCATGGCACCGGCGACCATCTCACGATGGTTTGATGAGACCTGAGACAAACAGCAGGATGACCAGGGCGGCATCGTGCCGTTTGTCTTTGGTTAACGATCTCCGCCCGGACTATAAACATGACTGATACCCTGATTAGCCTGCCGGCTCTGAACGACACCTTCGCTCATTCAGCCTTCCTGACCTCTTCCGTTGCAGTTGCCATTGCCGAAATCGGCGATAAAACCCAGCTGTTGTCTCTGCTGCTGGCAGCCCGTTTCCGTAACAAGAGTGCAATTGTGCTCGGCATTCTGCTGGCAACCCTGCTGAACCACGCAGCCTCGGCCTGGCTCGGCGCCTGGCTCGGCAATTCCCTGACCGAATGGCTGAATGGCAGCACCGGCCGCCTGCTGCTGGCCGCTGGCTTTGCTGCCATGGCGATCTGGGTGCTGGTGCCGGACAAAGAAGACGACAGCACTGACACCCATCAGGCCTGGGGCGCTTTTCTGGCCACCACGGTGCTGTTTTTCCTGGCTGAAATCGGCGACAAAACCCAGGTAGCCACCGTATTGCTGGCCGCCGAGTTTAACTCAGTGCTTTGGGTAACTCTGGGTACGACCTGCGGAATGCTGCTGGCCAACGTACCGGTGGTGATTTATGGCGAACGTCTGATGCGCCGTATGCCGCTGCATCTGGCCCGCTACGCTACCAGCCTGCTGTTTGCCATACTTGCACTGTGGACATTGCTCAGCTGAGCCGCTGTGCTGTCAGGGCCGTACCCGGTGCGGCCGCTGGCACTTATTTCCAGCAATAAACGGGATCGAAACGATCTGTATTTTTTGTTTTTACTGCCGCCGGGCTTTGGGTAAAACGCCAGTCCCTTTGTGTTTTGCTCCGGAGTACGTCCTTGCAGTTTGCTGAAGCCAGCCATGATGATCTGTTTGAAAGCATTGCCGCCGATCTGCAGACTCAGGGCTATGCCATCACCCATGATGCACTGCCTCTGCTGATGTCTTCCGGCCTGCTGAACCGTGTGGTGAGACTGCAGCACGATGATTTCAGTGCCGCAGGCACTGGTCGCCAGCAACAGCATCAGCTCAACCAGTTTGTCCGTCGTGACAAAATCCGCTGGCTCAGCAATGACGATCCGGCCGAAGCCGCGTGGCTGGATTATATGGCCGAACTGCAGCGCTATATGAACCGCCGTTTGTATCTGGGTCTGTTCAGCTACGAAGGCCATTTTGCCCATTACCAGCCCGGTGATTTTTACAAAAAGCATATGGATGCATTCAAAGGGCAGGCCAACCGCGTACTGACCACCGTGCTCTATCTGAACCCTAACTGGGAAGTTCAGGATGGCGGTGAACTGGTGATCTATCAGGCTGAAAACCATGAACAGGAACTGCTGCGCGTCAGTCCGCGTTTCGGCACGCTGGTTACCTTTCTCAGCGAAGACTACCCACACGAAGTGCTGCCCGCCAAACGCGACCGCTACAGCATTGCCGGCTGGTTCCGTCTGAACAGCTCAACCACTGTCCGGGCCGACCCTCCGCGCTGAGCCTCCACGCTTCCGCTGTACGATTAAAGAGCAACAGAAAGGCAAAGAAAAATACGCTATGCTCTGACTTCGGAGATGAGGAATCTCCGTTGTATAGCCACGGATATCCGGCTGCATAATTTGCGGGAGCAACCGTGCTGATCAGGCATATTTTATTCGTTATTTTTATTACTATCATTTATAGCCCGGTATTACAGGCCGATAGCCAGCGCGCGACATTCCTTCCCCAGCCTGACATATTAATTATCCACTCGTATCACCTGCAGTTTCCCTGGACCCGCCTTCTTAACGACAAGATACTCAGTAATCTTGAGCCGCTGCTGCCCGGTGAACAGATTCATGTCGAATTTATGGATGAACGGCGCTATAGCGACAACCCGCAGGTCCGTGCCGAATTACTGCGCCTGTATGATCTGAAATACGCAGAACAACCGCCGGATGTGGTGGTAGTCAGCGACGATGCGGCACTGAATCTGGTGCTCAATGCTGAACTGCCCTGGCTGAAGAATACGCCACTGGTATTTTTAGGGATCAATGTTCCCGAAGGTCACGATCTCAGCCGCCATCCGCAACATACCGGAGTACTGGAAGGTATGGCGATTGAAGAAAATATCGAATTTATCCGCACACTGCTGCCAGCCACCCGCGAAATTCTGTTAATTGCCGACCGCTCCGGACTGGGCGCCCTGATGGGCAACGAAGCCCGCCAGCTGATCCGCAGTCAGCGCTTTCACGATATAAAATTATCTGTTTACGACGATTTTACCTTCGCCGAACTGGAACAGCGCCTGAGTAATATGCCAGCCAACAGCGCGGTGTTGTTTCTTGCCATTCATAACGACCGTAATGGCGAATATTTTTCTTACGCCAAACATTTACCTGTGCTGAGCGCAAAAACACCGGTACCGATCTTCGGCATGTGGGGCGACCTGATGATGGGTCAGGGCAGCGCCGGTGGCATGATGCACAACGCCAGCAGTCAGGCGGAAATGGCCGCACAGATAGTGCGCAAGATTCTGAGTGGAGTTCCTGCCGCTGATATTCCCGTATTACCAAAAACCCGCTTTACGCCACAGCTGGATGAGCGCCAGCGCCTGCGTTTTAATATTCCGCTGAGCAACCTGCCCACCGGAACCGAGCTGCATTTCCGGCCACAAAGTTTTCTCGCGGCCCATGCCGTACTGATCGGTGTCAGCCTGAGCATTATCGTTTTTCTGTCGCTGATTATTTTAGTGCTGAGCCTGAATATTCGTCGCCGTCAGCATGCCGAGCAGCAATGGCAAAGCCTGCGTCTGACACTTGAACAACGTGTATCGCAACGCACCAATACGCTTAACCGCCAGAATCAGCAGCTGACCGAACTCAGCCAGCAGCTGGCCTTACAGGCCAATACCGATGTGCTTACCGGAATAAGCAACCGCCGCCATGGTGATATACAACTGCATAAGGCAATGGAGAACGCTCTGCAGCAGAAAACTCCGCTGAGTCTGGCTCTGATCGATGTGGATTATTTCAAGCGTATCAATGATCAGTACGGCCACGAACGCGGCGACCAGATATTAATTGAGCTGAGCGATTTACTGACTAAGCATATCCGCCCCCAGGATCTGCTTGTCCGCTGGGGCGGCGAAGAATTTATGCTGTTGCTGAACAACTGCACGCCAGAACAGGCAGCAGTACTGTGTGAGCGTCTGCGCCAGCAGGCACGCACTATCCGGATCAGCGCTGACAATACCCTCAGCATCAGCATAGGAATCAGCAGCAGCACCAACGCCGACAATACCGCACAGCTGTTGCGCCAGGCCGATCAGAATCTCTACGCCGCCAAAGCCGGTGGCCGCGACCGGGTTATCGGCGCTGATAATTAAATAACGCCGACATGCTGCACAGTTCACATAATGCGCCATCCTCCCGGGCCGGTTGTTACTGACATGGTAGATAACGGCCCCTGATCTACACTTCCCTGTAATGAAGGCCAGATATTCCGCCGGATAACTGAGCCATTTCGTATCAGGATCTGCCCATATTAAGCAGGCCTAACAGGAGAATAATATGAACTGGTCCGACCTTGGCCTTGCCAAAAAGCTGACATTACCGATTGCCGTTCTTGCGATTTTACTCGCCACACTGTCCGTTATTCAGATCTCGAACCTGAACACAATTACTGCCGAATACAGCCATATTAATGAGCAATATCTTCCGGCGCTGGAACTGACCCTGAACGCTGACCGCGATTTATATCAGGCACAAATTGCCGAACGTTCGATGGCCTTAGGTCTTACAGCAGACACATATAAGCAAATGCATAAGGAAAATCTCGATCAGGTTGCCACCCGCCTGAAAAAAATTCAGGTACTGGATATTTCTGCCGATGCGAAAAAACTGTCTCAATCTTTTCTGACGGCTTTTGAACGCTGGCGCCCGAAAAGTGAAGCGATGGTACAGCAGGTTCTCGGCGGTAGTCTGAGTACCCGCCAGGCAACAGAAATGAGCACAGGCTCGCTGGAAAATGAATTTGAGGGCATCCGCGAAACGCTCAACGTTCTCGGCGAAAAGCTTGGTGAAGAAGCCAAATCCTTACAGAAAAAAGCAGAACAGGCCAAAAATGCAGCACTGCGCAGCATTTTTATTCTGGTCGGTGTGGCCCTGCTGATTGCATTGCTGGTTGCCGTCTATTTCCCACGACTGATTACCCGCCCGGTTAACGAGCTGGCCAGAGTGCTTGGCCAGATGGCCGATGGTAAAGGCGATCTGAGTAAACGCATGCCGGATCTCGGGCGCGATGAAATTGGTTTGCTCAGCCATAACTTCAACCGTTTTCTCGGCGGCATGCAGCAGATGATCGGCACCATTCAACAGGTCGCACTGGATGTTGCTTCCACCACCAATACCCTGAAAAAAGGTGCCGGCGACAGCCAGCGCATCAGCGGCGAATATGCAGGTTCGATGGAGCTGGTTGCCACCGCCAATCATGAAATGGGACTGGCGATTCAGGAAGTATCATCCAACACCCAGCAGGTATCAGAAGAAGCCAAAGCGGCCGACCAATCGGCGCGGGCGGTATCAAAACAATTCCGTCAGGCCATGGAAGAGATTCAGGCACTGGCCGAAAATGTTGATAACTCAGGTGCCGTTATTCAGGAGCTGGTCGCCGAAACCACCAATATCGCCTCGGTGCTGGATGTGATTAAAGGCATTGCCGAGCAAACGAATCTGCTGGCGCTGAACGCAGCCATTGAAGCGGCCCGTGCCGGTGAGCAAGGCCGGGGGTTTGCCGTGGTGGCCGATGAAGTACGGACTCTGGCCAGCAAAACCCAGCAGTCGACCGGCGATATTAATGTCATGATTGAGAAGCTGCGCAGTGGTGTTAACCGTGCCGTCAGCAGCATGAAAGAGAGTCAGGAAAAAGCGGTCAGCACCGTCGAATATGCCAGCAAGTCGGAAGAAAATATCCGCAATATTTCCGGCTCACTGCTCAGTATCAGTGACCGTATTCTGCAGGTTGCCTCTGCTATTGAAGAGCAGACATCCGTTATCAATAACATTAATGAAAACCTCAGCAATGCCAAACATCTGAGTGATCAGGGTATGCAGAGTGCCAGCAGTATCCGCCAGGCCGTTGACGGGCTGAATCATCAGGCATCCAGTCTGCGTGATGAGGTGTCCAGCTTTTCACTTTAACCCGCGTAAAGCGGAAATAATAAAAGCCGGCGACTGTCGCAGTCGCCGGCTTTTATTTTATCGCGTTGATTAATTATGCGGTTTCACGCTTACGCCAGAGAAAATACAACACCGGAATCACCACCAGCGTCAGCAACAGAGCACTGGCAGTACCACCGACCATAGGTGCGGCAATACGGCTCATAATTTCCGAACCTGTGCCCTCTCCCAGCATGACCGGCAATAAGCCCACAGCAATAGTAGCCACCGTCATCGCTACCGGACGCAGACGTAAACCGGCACCATTAATAACCGCCTGACGTAATTCACTTTCCGTAACCCTGCGCTGCTGCTCCTGTGCCAAAGCCAGAGCAGCCTGATATGACTGATTTAAATACACCAGCATAATCACACCGATTTCTACGGCGACACCGGCAAGAGCAATAAAGCCCACACCGACAGCCACAGAAAAATTAAAACCCAGCGCCCACATCAGCCACAGGCTGCCAACCAGTGCCAGTGGCAGAGTCAGCAAAATCATCGCGACTTCGGTCAGCCGGCTGAAACTCAGATACAGCAGCAAAGCAATAATGGCGATGGTTAACGGCACCACATACTGCAGTTTTTCTTTCGCACGCTGCATATATTCATACTGCCCCGACCAGCGCAGCGAATAACCCGCTGGCAGCGTCAGTTCGCCGCTGTCCAGCGCCTGCTGTACCCGGCTCTGGGCAGAATCAACATAGTGGCCAACATCCACACCGTCGATATCAACAAACAGCCAGCCATTAATACGCGCATTTTCACTTTTAATGGCTGCAGGCCCCGCTTCACTGCGGATATCAACCACATCACCCAGCGTCACCAGCTGGCCATTCGGCGCGACAAAAAACAGCTGTTTTAAAGCTTCCGGTGAATCACGGTAAGCCTGTGGATAACGCAGATTAACGCCGTAACGCTCCAGTCCTTCGACGGTTTCAATAATATTTTTACCGCCAATGGTGGTGGTAATAATCTGTTGCAGCTGCGCCACGCTCAGGCCATAACGCGCGGCCTGCTCACGGCGGATATCCAGCGTTAAATAGCGGCCACCCGCTACCCGCTCAGCATAGGCTGATACCGTACCCGGTACTGTTTTAATAATGCCTTCAAGCTGCTGACCTATTGCCTGAATCTGCTGCAGATCCGGCCCCGCTATTTTCACCCCGACCGGGGTTTTAATACCGGTCGCCAGCATATCAATACGGGTCTTGATCGGCATAACCCAGGCATTACTCAGCCCCGGAAACTGTACTTTATTTTCCAGCTCCGCACGGATATCGGCGGTCGTAATTCCTTCACGCCACTGATCTCTGGGCTTCAGCTGAATAAAGGTTTCGATCATGGTTAATGGCGCCGGGTCGGTCGCCGTTTCCGCACGGCCGATTTTTCCCATAACAGTTTCCACTTCCGGAACACTGCGGATTAATTTATCGGTTTGCTGCAATATCTGCCGCGCTTCACCGATAGACAAACCCGGATAGGTGGTCGGCATATACATTAAATCGCCTTCATCCAGTGGCGGCATAAATTCGCTGCCGATTTTTGTCAGCGGATACAGGCTGGAAAGCGCCACCAGCAGCACCAGTGCCAGCAGTGTTTTCGGACGCGCAAGAACCCGTTGCAACAGCGGCAGATACAGTGCCTGCAGAGCACGGTTAAGCGGGTTTTTATCTTCCGGCTGAATATGGCCGCGAACAAAATAGCCCATTAATACCGGCACCAGGGTAATGGCCAGAATAGCAGCCGCCCCCATGGCATAGGTTTTGGTAAAGGCCAGCGGGGCAAACATCCGCCCTTCCTGCGCTTCGAGGGCAAACACCGGCAGAAAACTCAGGGTAATAATCAGCAGACTGAAAAACAGCGCCGGGCCAACTTCCTGCGCCGAGCGGCTGATCAGCGCCCAGCGTTCACTGCGTTCGGCGGGTGGCTTTTGTTCTTCGGCTTCCAGGTATTTGTGCAGGTTTTCAATCATCACAATGGCACCATCGACCATGGCACCAATGGCAATGGCGATACCGCCAAGGGACATAATATTGGCGTTAATTCCCTGCCATTTCATCAGTACAAAGGCGGCCAGAATACCCACCGGCAAACTCAGTACAATGACCAGCGACGAACGCAGATGAAATAAAAACAACGCACAGACAATGGCAACCACAACGAACTCTTCGCTGAGTTTTTGCCATAAATTATCGATAGCATTATCGATCAGCCGGGTACGGTCATACACCGTGGTAATTTCGATACCGGCCGGCAGTGAGCTCTTTAAACGCTCAATACGCTGTTTAACGCCGGCAATGGTCGCCTTGGCATTTTCGCCAAAGCGCATCACCACAATGCCGCCAACCACTTCGCCATCGCCATTCAGCTCGGCAATACCACGACGCATCTGCGGGCCGGTACTGATACTGGCAACATCTTTCAGTAATAACGGCACGCCGGCACTGTCGATACCCAGCGGAATATTTTCCAGATCGGTAATGCTGCGTATAAAGCCGGTGGCGCGCAGCATGGTTTCCGCTTCGGCCATTTCAATCACCGAGGCACCGCTTTCCTGATTCGATAACTGCAGCGCATTCACCACCAGCGACAGCGGAATTTTATGTGCCGCCAGCGCCACCGGATCGAGCTGAATCTGGTATTGCTTCACCATGCCGCCTAATGGCGCAATTTCGGCGACACCGGGCAGACTCTGTAATTCGAATTTTAAAAACCAGTCCTGATAAGCGCGCAGATCCGCCAGCGAATGCTGTCCCGTAGGGTCGCTCAGAGCATAAATAAATACCCAGCCGACACCGGTCGCGTCCGGGCCTAACTGCGGCCGTGCCGCTTCCGGCAGGCTGGGCGCAATCTGGCTTAAATACTCCAGCACACGCGAGCGCGCCCAGTACAGATCGGTGTCGTCATTAAAAATAACGTACACATAGGAATCGCCGAAAAAGGAAAAGCCGCGCACGGTTTCTGCACCCGGCACGGACATTAATGCCGAGGTCAGCGGATAGGTTACCTGCTCCTGCACAACCTCAGGTGCCTGGCCGGGGTAACTGGTTTTAACAATCACCTGCACGTCGGATAAATCGGGAATAGCATCCACCGGTGTACGCGATAAGGCGTAAAAACCGCCACCAACCAGCATCAGACTGAGCAGCAGCACCAGCAGGCGGTTGCGTACCGACCAATCAATGATGGCTGTGATCATGCATCACCTCCGCTGGCTGGTTATCGCTTTCCATCTGCTCATGATTCATCTGTGAATGATCCATGTTCGAATGATCCATATTCGAATGGTCCATCTGCGAGTGATCCATATTCGAGTGATCCATATTCGAGTGATCCATGTTCGAATGATCCATGTTCGAATGATCCATGTTCGAATGATCCATATTCGAATGATCCATATTCGAATGATCCATATTCGAATGATCCATATTCGAGTGATCCATCTGCGAATGATCCACTTCATCGTCAAAGCGGCTCAGGTCGGCACCGATGGCGGATTCCGAATCCAGCATAAACTGCGCACTGGTCACCACCTGCTGGCCTTCTTTCAGGCCACGCAGAATTTCGACGTTATCCTGTCCGGTGCGGCCAACCATAACCGCCTGAGAGCGGAAGCGGCCATCACCCAAAGCCAGCACAACCCGTGGCTGTACGCCGTCATCAATCAGGGCGTTACGCGGCACCTGCAGTACCGGTTCACTCTGTTTCTGCAGTTGTGCCTGGGCAAAATCCCCCGGGCGCCAGTTACCGCTCTGGTTATCCAGCTGCAGGCGTACCGTCTGGCTGCGCAGCTCGCTGTTCAGCAGTGGATACACACTGTCGGCCATAAGCTCGGCCGACACCCCGTCACGCCGTTGCAGCACAACCCGATCACCAGCGCTGAGCCAGCCGGCCAGCGACCCCGGCAAACGCACGTCCACCCACAGGCGGCTTAGATCCGCGATCCGTAATAACGCCTGCTCCGGCATTACCCGTGCTCCCGGCATCAGATTCAGCTGGGTAATCACGCCATCCTGCGGCGCCACGATCGCCACCTGCTGCCGCACCTTGCGATCGCGGCGCAACTGCTGCAGCCAGCCGGCATCCACACCCAGTGCTAACAGACGGCTCTCCGCCGCGCGGATCAGCGCTGGCTGACGGGCTTCCAGTGCGCCCAAAAGTTCTTCCTGTGCGCTGATAATGCGCGGGCTGTAAAACTCAAACAGCGTCTGTCCGGCGCTGACGCGCTCGCCCACGGCAAACACCTGCTGGCGGCTGATCCAGCCTTCGCTGCGCACCTGGATCTGCTGTTCGTACTGTGGATTCACCTGAATTTCCGCCAGCGCCAGCGCCTGCTGCACCAGCGGCACCCGCTCTGCTGCAGCGCTCTGTACGCCCAGATTCTGTTCTACCGCAGGACTGATGCGGATGGTGCCCGGCGCGTCTTCGGCACTGCTGTTGTCATCGGCGTAGACCGGCACCAGTTCCATCCCCATCGGCGACAGGCCGGGTTCAGGGCGGCGATAGTTAGGGTCCATAGGCGCAACCCAGTAAAGTGGCTGCGGCTCGGCACTGGCCTGTGTTTCTGCCGCTTCTGTTTGTGGTTGCTGTACCGACATCAGGCCGGCGCTGAGGCCGGTACCTACAGCCAGAGCCAGTAATAACGGCCATTGTTGTTTTATCGTCATATCGTTTTATTCCTGTTCAGTGCCACGCCCGGATTTGATGCCTGGCTGCGCAGCAGAGGCGGCAGGCGACGGTGCAGAAAATCCGGGGGCATAAAATTCAAGGCGGATTGCGGTTTTGTGCAGTTCACGCAAAAGGTTAAGGCGTTCGATATCGCCGTTGAGGCGCTCCATCACCGCACGGATCACATCGTTAAAGTCATCTCTGTCCTGGCCGTAGCTGTTCTTTACCGCCTGTAGCTGGCGGCTGATCTGCGGCAACAGAGTCTGATCGTAAAATTCCAGCCGCTGGCGCTGCAGCTGATACTGAGCCCATTCGTTGCGTACTGCGCTGAGCAGCTGGCGTAACAACAGCTGCTGCCGGGTTTGTTCGGCTTCGCGGCGGCGTACACTGGCGGCCACCTTGCGCTCGTTGCGTTCGCCGTTAAACAACGTCAGGTCGACGCTGACACCAACGGAAACAAAATCCGCACGGTCGTTACCCATCGCATCATCGCCGCGATAGCCGTAGCTGGCCTGAATGCCCCACTGCGCTTTGTCTTCCTGACGCGCCAGCTCGATATCAGCGGCGGCGCTGGCGACGCGGTTTTCAGTCTGGGCCCACAGCGGGTGCTGCATCAGCACGGCGGCTAACGCCTGATCGTCAGGCATTGCATTTACCAGCTCTGCTGCGGGCTCAAAGCGGGGAGCATCTTCCAGCGCCAGAGCCGTCATCGCCTCACCCGGCGGCAGCCATTCATTCAGACGCTGACGCGCAGCCTGATACTGTTGCTGCAGATTCAGCAGGCGCTCACGGATACGCTGGGTTTCCAGCTCAACGCGCAGCAAATCCTGTTGCTGTGGCCCGCTGTCAGCATTCAGCCCGCTGGCATTACGGTAACGGCGGTTCAGTACGGCGGCCTGCTGTTGCAAGTGCTGCAGGTGTTCGGCGGTCAGCTTTTCGGCCGCCTGAGCACGGGCGGCTTCCAGCCATAACAGTGATACTTCACGGCGTAACTCACGCGCACGCAGCGCCTGATTTTCACGGCTGAGGCCGGCCATCAGACTTTGCTTCTGCGCCTGCAGATCAAGGCTGTCACCGCGCGGCAGCATCTGGCTGATACCCAGCTGGATCTGGGTCATGGGTTCCTGCTCAAACGACCAGGAGTCGGTAGGAAGATTTTGCGCATTCAGCGCGATTTTCGGATTAGGCCAGTAGCGGCTGGCGGCGCTGTCCTGGCGATAGGCCTGCTCCAGCTGACGCTGACTGCGCAGTGCCGGGTCCGACTGCAGCGCGTAGCCGCGGGTCTGCTCCAGACCCAGACCCAGGCCCGGCTCCGTGGCCAGTACCCTGAGCGCAGGCCAGCACAGCAGCACAAACACAATGGCCTGCGCAGCGGGGTGGCGGCCGGTAAAAAACAACATCATGGAAATGCTCCACTTTCAGCAAATCAAAAAGACACAAAGATAGGGGGCTGTTACCACCAATACCTGTGCGGTTCTGTAGCAATGATTCAGCTGAAAATGGGGGGACGTTGCGGCAGGGCCAGCACCACGGCAGCAGCCGGGCGTGGGTCGTAGCGGGAAAAACTCTGCTGTTTGCTGCGTATCGCACGCGGCATGTCCAGCGTCATAGCAAAAGAAGAACAGGCACCGGCACAGCAGGGGCAGGATGCATCACAGTCGGCCATCGTGGCGCTACTATGTGTACCGGTGTGCATACTGCTGTTGTCTGAAACGTGCTGAGCGTCGCCGCTCATATCGTTCATCGGCATCATATCGTGACAGGCAGACATGGTATGCATTACTGCCGGCGCCTGAGAGTCTCCTCTGTACCTGCTCATTCTGCGCTGCCATTTGCCAGAGCATCAGAGCCTGACTGTTGGCACTCAGCACTACTCCAAACACCAACGACAGCACCAGCAGCCCCTGAAGAGGGCCGCGCAGCCGGCGGTTAATGGATGAAAGGCTCAGTGTCAGCAAGTTTCTGTCCTGTATTGATCAGAAATACGAAAACCAAGATACAACATTATGCGTTTTTGCCACGCCAAGAACATAGGCATAACTCAATAACGCCATAAAAAATGCACTGCGGCTGGCGCGCTTGATCGCGGCGGTGCCAAAACCGATGTACAGCAGCAGACCAATCACTTTACCGGTCAGCCAGGCATCAGTCAGCGGGTACTGAGCAATGCGGATACACAGCATAATGGCAAACACCAGCAGCAGGGTATCGAGCACATGAGGCAGTATTTTCAGCAGTTTGTTCCGGCGCCATACCGGCGCGAAATAAAACAGCATAAAGCGGCCGGCAAACAGCAGGACGGTTAAATAGGCCAGGCCTGCGTGCGAGTGTTTCAGTACAGAGTAATCCACGGCAATCTCCGTTATCGCAGCCGTTACCTGCCCGGAATCGGCAGAGGCTGGCAGCGGTCTGATAAAAAAGTGGCGGCGAGCATAGCAAGAAGTGTCCGACGATTCACCCGCACAGCCAAAGACAGAACCGATATGGCCCGATGGGCAACACAGAGCAAACAGAAATCGCGCGCGTCTAGCAGGCTGCTAGACACTAATTAAACAGGCCCTAGACCTCCAGCCAGAAGGTTACCGGGCCATCATTCGTGAGGGATACTTTCATATCGGCGCCAAAGCGGCCGCTGGCGGTGGTTACCTGTAACGCGGCCTGCTGCAGAAAATAGCGGTATAACTCATCCGCCAGCTCCGGCGCTGCGGCGCGGGAAAAACCAGGGCGGGTGCCTTTGCCGGTATCAGCCGCCAACGTGAACTGCGACACCACCAACAATTCATAACCACAATCGAGCAGGCTGCGGTTCATACGCCCCTGCTCGTCGGCAAAAATACGGTAGTTCAGTACTTTATTCAGCAGCTTATCGGCACTGGCGCTGCTGTCGTCACGCTGTACACCAAGCAATAACAGAATGCCTTCACCGATGGCACCAGTGGTTTCGCCATCCACCACCACGCTGGCGTTGCTGACGCGCTGAATCAATCCGATCATACAAACCCTGCCCTGCAAACAAAGGCGCAGAGAATAACCGCTCAGCCTGCGCGCGCAAACCTGCACGCGCTGGCGTCAGTGACGGCTGATGGCGTGCAGACGCTGCGCCACGGCGGTGTAATCACGGCTCATATCATTCAGATGACTGGCATCCTGTGCATTCTGCTCCGACAAATTGCGGATACGCTCGGCCAGCTGATGAATTTCCTGCGCAACCCGCGTCTGTTCATCCACGGCGGTGGCAATGGTCGCCGTGCGGCCCTCAATATTACTGAAAGCGCTGACAATATCGGCAAAGCTGTCGCGCGCTTCCTGCGCCCGTTCGATTGACTGACGCGACAGCTCACGGCTGTTTTCAATCACCTGCACACCAGAGCCTGCGGCCTGCTGCAGCTGGGTGATCATCTGTTCGATCTCGCTGGCGGAGGCCTGGGTTTTACCGGCCAGAGTACGTACCTCATCGGCCACCACGGCAAAACCGCGCCCCTGCTCGCCGGCCCGGGCCGCCTCAATAGCAGCGTTCAGCGCCAGCAGGTTGGTCTGTTCAGAAATAGCCTTAATCACCGCCAGTACGGCTCCGACCTGCTGCGAATCGGTGGCCAGACGTTCAATCACCTGCGAAGCATTGCTCAGCGCATCGGCCAGCCGGCCAATGGCTTCGCTGTTTTCGGTGACCACCCGCTGCCCCTGATCAACCACGGTGCGCGCTTCGCTGGCGGTCTGCGCGGCGGTGGCGGTGTTCTGGGCCACCTCTTTGGCGCTGGAAGCCATTTCGCTAACGGCGGTTGCCAGAGTGTTGTTTTCATCCAGCTGGGCATGGGCGCGGCGGGTCAGGGTATCGCTGAGACCGTTCAGACCATCGGCACCTGTGCGGATACCTTCGGCTTCGGTGCTGATGTTACGGAGGATGCCGCCCAGATAATCGGCGTAATCATTTACCGCCTGACGTAAGCGCCCGACTTCGTCATCACGGCTGACGGTAAGACGGGTACTGATCTGACCGTTAACCAGACTGCGGACCTGCGCCGTGGTTTCTTCCAGCCAGCCGATAATCTGCCGGCCAAAGACAATCATCACCAGCACAAACAGCAGAATCAGCGGAACCAGACTGGAATACAGCATCAGCGACAGTGCACTCATGGTCTGCAGAGCAACGCTCTGCGGCAACAGCATGCCCACCTGCCAATGCTGTTCCTCCAGACTGCTCAGAACCAGCAAAGCCTCGTCGTCCGGCACCACGCCGGCAGGTACAGCAACGCCACTGCGGCCGGCACTCAGCAGTGTTTTCAGCGGTGCCAGGCTGCGGTCTTTGGAGGCCAGTTCATCCAGTGTTTTCATGTCCAGAGACTGCGCGCGCAGACCCGGTGCAGCGACCACGGTACCGGTCTGATCAACCACAAAGGGATAAGCCTGAGCAATTTCGCGATGCCCCTGCAGTAATTTACCCAGACCGCTGAGCATCAGATCGACAGTGGCAACACCCCAGAATTCTCCCTGACGACGAATAGCCACGGTACAGGTGACCATTGGCGTGCCGGATACCGGATCGGCATAGGCTTCCGACCAGGCACACTGCCCCGGCGCCAGCGTGCGCCCGATGCTGTACCAGCCCTCGTTGTGATAACCCGACCCCGCCGGATCGTTATAATCGTTCAGCAGTTGCAGACGACCCTGACTGTCACGCGCCCAGAACAGCGAGGCACGCTCCCGCGCCGGGTCCAGACGTTGCGGCTCTGGCCAGATACCGCCACCGGCAATGGCACCATTACCAAATTCGTCCACCAGATCGCGTAAATGAGTAATAAATGTTGTCTCATCCAATGGCAGTGTTGCACCCAGTGCCGCCATACTGCGCGTCAGTGATGCTGTGGCCTGCAGTACGCCATGGATTTCGGCAGCAATGCCCTCGACCCGCAGCTGCGCACTATCCTGCGCTTGCTGATACAAACGTGGCTCGGCAAGATAGTGGGTAAGAAGGTAGATACAGAGAACAGCGCCCAGCAGCAAAGATGCACCGGCCAGCCAGAGTTGTTTACGAATTAACATAGAATACGCCCGGAAGGTGATTATTTTCAGTCTAGTGAGAATTCCTGACTCTTCCGGATAACCGCCCTCAGCACAGCAGGATTACCATGACAAAGAAGACACTGATGTCACTCATTCTTTTATTAACAGCCTGCACCAGTCTGGCGACCGAGGTGTACATCAGCCGCGACGCTAACGGTAACGTCATCTTCAGTGATAAGCCGGGACAGAACTCCGAAAAACATGCGGTTAAAGAGCTGCCGTCCATCCCCGCCTATGTGCCTCCCCCCAGTGCACACCAGCCGGCCAAGGTGAACGAACCCAGCTTTAACTACACCAGTCTGAGTATTATCACCCCAAGCAATGGTCAGGATATTCCGACCGGTTTCGCCGGTAATGTTGAGGTGTCCGGCGTACTCAGTCCCGGCCTGCGCGAGGCCGACACACTTTATCTGCTGGATAACGGCGAAGTGTTACGTCAGGGACGCCAGACATCCTTCCAGCTCACCAACCTCAGCCGTGGCGAGCATGGCCTGCAACTGGTCGTGCGTGATAAAGCCGGCAACACCATTATCAGCAGTAATCTGGTGACCATTTATGTTCAGCGCGCTTCGGTTCTGAACCGTTCAGGCCGCTAAGGCCTGTTAACGCGGCCGGCACTGGCCTTAAAACCAAAGCACCAAATTCGAGCACAAAAATACTGCTAAGCACTGTTTTTGTGCACTTAATTCTCCTGTATGTTCGTTCATGTTCGACTTAGCAACATGAATCGCCTACCCCGGCGCTAATATTGTGCATCCCTCCCATGACCTCTGATATATGGCTCAGTTTTTGCTGAAAGCCAGTTGCACAATGTTTTAGCGGCCTGACAGATGGCCACGACTGCCCTCTGGATAAGTACTGGTGGTGCGGTCTGACCCACGCCTCACGCGGCGTTTTTACAGGCAGCAAACGGAGACAAGCATGCTGGCCAGCCCGATCATCAATCAACGCTTACTGGAACACCTGAATACCGGTGTTCTGCTGCTGGACGCCGATCTGACCGTTCTTTATATGAACCCCGCAGCCGAAGCCCTGCTGGAAATGAGTGGCAAGCGCTGTCTGGGCGTGCCCTTTTTTGAACTGGCCATCGAATCTGAAGAAGCGACCAGCGCGCTGGAGCAGGCGATTATTACCGGCCACTCCTATACCAAACGTGAAGCCACTATTCAGCTGCACAATCAGCAACAAATGACGCTGGATTACAGTGTCAGCCCGGTATCCCATCCGGAAAGCCGCCTGCCTTCGCTGCTGATCGAGCTGCAGGGGCGTGACCGGCTGATGCGCATCAGCCGCGAAGAGCAGCTGATCGCCAAACAGGAAACCACCCGCTCGCTGGTACGCGGACTAGCCCACGAAATTAAGAACCCTCTCGGTGGTATCCGCGGTGCCGCGCAACTGCTGGAGCGTGAATTACCTTCGGCCGAGCTGAAGGAATACACCAACATCATTATCGAAGAAGCCGACCGCCTGCGTGATCTGGTCGACCGTCTGCTCGGCCCGCGCCAGATTCCGAAACAGGAACAGGTTAATATTCACGAAGTGCTGGAACGTGTCTGCCAGCTGATCGATGTTGAATCGGCCGGCCGCATCAATATTGAGCGCGATTATGATCCATCCATTCCGGAGCTTGAGGCCGACAAAGGTCAGCTGATTCAGGCCCTGCTGAATATCTGCCGCAACGCCATGCAGGCAATGCTCGAAGCACAGCCGCCACTGGCACAGCCACAACTGAGTTTACGCACCCGCACGGTGCGCCAGTTTACCATTGGCCATCATCGTCACCGTCTGGTCGCACAGATCGATATCAGCGACAACGGCCCGGGAATTCCCGAAGAATTACGCGAAAATCTTTTCTACCCGATGGTCAGCGGCCGCGCCGACGGCACCGGGCTGGGATTATCGATTTCGCAATCCATTATCAATCAGAAGAACGGCATCATTGAGTTTGTCAGTGATGCCAGTAAAACCGTCTTCTCTATTTATTTACCTCTGGAATAACTATGAGCACTGTCTGGATTATCGACGACGACAAATCAATCCGCTGGGTTCTGGAAAAAGCTCTGGAACAGGCCAATATCACCACCCGCGTCTTTGAACAGGCGGAGCCGGCACTGGCAGCGTTAAAGCGAGAACATCCGGATGCCATTATTTCCGATATCCGGATGCCCGGCATGGATGGTCTGGCGTTATTACGTCATGCTCATGAAGCTCACCCGGATTTACCGGTAATTATTATGACCGCCCATTCCGACCTGGAAAGCGCGGTATCGTCCTATCAGCAGGGTGCGTTTGAATACTTACCCAAGCCATTCGATGTGGATGAAGCAGTCAGCCTGATTCATCGTGCGATTGCACACTTCGCCGAATTAAATGCCAATGCGCCGCAAAGCGAAGAAGAAACCGAAGAGCATGAAATTATTGGCGAAGCGCCGGCCATGCAGGAAGTTTTCCGTGCCATTGGCCGCCTGTCGCAATCCAATATTACCGTATTAATTAACGGTGAATCCGGTACCGGTAAAGAACTGGTTGCCCATGCCCTGCATAAACACAGCCCACGTTCGGCGCAGCCGTTTATTGCCCTGAATATGGCGGCTATTCCCAAAGACCTGATCGAATCAGAATTATTCGGCCACGAAAAAGGCTCCTTTACCGGTGCCGGCGGTCAGCGTCGCGGACGCTTTGAACAGGCTAATGGCGGTACTTTATTTCTCGACGAAATCGGTGATATGCCGGCCGATACCCAGACCCGTTTATTGCGTGTTCTGGCCGACGGTGAATTTTACCGCGTAGGTGGCACCACGCCGGTCAAAGTGAATGTACGGATTATTGCCGCAACTCACCAGAACCTTGAAGGCCTGGTTAAAGAAGGACGTTTCCGCGAGGATTTATTCCACCGCCTAAACGTTATCCGTATTCATCTGCCACGTCTGGCGGATCGTCGTGAAGATATTCCGAAGTTACTGTCACACTTTTTAAAGCGTGCCGCCGAAGAGCTGGAAGTCGAAGCCAAAACCCTGCGCAGTGAAACCGAAGATTATTTAAGCTCGCTTGACTGGCCGGGTAACGTGCGTCAGCTGGAAAATACCTGCCGCTGGATTACCGTTATGGCGTCCGGCCGTGAAGTATTAATCAGCGATCTGCCTCCGGAGCTTTTGGAACAGCAGGGCAGTATTCATACCTCCGGCAACTGGGAACAGGCTTTACGCTACTGGGCAGATCAGCAACTGGCCAACGGTGTTACCAATCTGCTGGATACCGCCGTACCGGTGTTTGAACGCATTATGATTGAAACGGCACTTAAGCATACCGCCGGACGCCGTCGTGATGCCGCCAACCTGCTGGGCTGGGGACGCAATACGCTGACCCGTAAAATCAAAGAACTGAATATGGATGGCCACGGTTCTGATGATGACGATGACAGCGACGAATAACGTCGCTTTGCAGTCAGGCCTCAGGGCCTGACTTCGCGCCAGTAAATCACCCGGTCATGGCCACGGTAAATACCAAAGGTGGCCGTCGCCTGCGGATCGTCCAGCGAACCATTATTATCAAAATCATCCTGCAGCCATACAGGCACATTAAAGCCAACCGTTGCCGTGCCGGTATCCGGTGTACCGGCGTGTAAAACCGGTGCCTGCAGTAACACCGCATCCGTATTACGGCCACTGATTAACGTACGACTATTACCCAGCACACTGGTCAGCGTTGACGGCAAGACACTGGCATCAACGCTGCTGTCGTAACTCCAGCAGCTGTCATCGCTGTTCAGCACAAAGCGTCCGCCAGAAAAATATTCTGCCCGTGCCGGTATCCGCAGAGTTTGCGTTTCCGGGCCGTAGCTGTCTTCCAGCCATAAACGCCCGTAACGCAGCTCAAAACCAGAAGAAATATTAAGCGTTAATGAACCAGTCATATTAACCTCATCGGTATCTTTAAAATCGCTCAAGGTTAAAATCGGCTTCGGTTGAAAAGGGGACACTTTTGCTCTTAGTTCTTTACTGTAGGTAAAGGTATCATTCAGCACATCAAGGGTATAATTCAGAATACCTGCCGAAGCGGTAGTCAGGTTTCCGGCATTAATCACCGCTGACAGCGAAACAGGCAAACCATCATTGGCCAACGCACTACTGTCTGTGGCCGGCAGAGAAAATATGGCCGGGTTCAGCGGTAATTTCATAAACCCAGTCTGGGTATAATTCTGCGTCAGATTATTCAGCGCATTCCGGGCCTGAATTTCCAGCACTGGGGCAAGATCCCAGTGAATATCCTGGCCGCTGTAAGCAAAACCAGAAGCCGTACTGCAATAGGGCTGCAACTGTCCGGCGACCAGTTCAGTGACGTTAAAATGATGTGGATAAAAACGTCCGGTCGGAGTACTGACCGCCGCTGATAATGTTAGGCCATGATAATTACTGACCGGTGTTAAGCGGATATTAAATACACCGACTTCTGATACATTCGCTGCCAGAATGTTTTTATTATCCGTGGCGGCACTGTGATTATATTGCACCGGATTTAATACAGCATTAACGCCTGCCGAAGGGGCAACCAACTCCGTACTCAGAGTCATATTATTCATTGCAAAGCTTGGGGTTGGTGTATTGTTACAAAAATCAGAATCACTAGCCGTCTGCCAGCCGACGGCGGAAATATTCAAATTAAAATTATCTCCGGCTTTGACGAAGGCATCACAGTCACTATAGACAGGAAGACCACATTCACCATTGTTGCCATTATTGTCATCTGCCTGAATACAGAAGCCCGCCGGGTAACTGACAAAACGGTCGTTGCCACTCATGATTAATCCGCTTTCCGTACCCGTTCCGCTGTATTGCACATTCAGCTGCATCAGCCCGGCATCGGCATAGTTAATCGTCAGCGGAGTCTGTCCATTAGCATCAAAACTCAATGTTAAGGTTACTGCTGGTGCAGAAATATCGGCGATATTATTTCCGTTAACACTGACCGGCCAGGACACTACACGGGAAGTATTATCAGGATCAATATATTGTGAGCTGAAAGCGATATCGCGACTGACACTGGCAAATCCTGGCACACAGGCCCTGGTCACATCGTCTTTTTTAACGGCTTTCAGCAATACATCACTGGCGCCAAGCCCTGCAGGAAAATCCGGAATATCCAGCACAAAACCAGAGTCTGCAAAGGTCATACTGCAGGTGGTCGATAATGCCCCACCGTCACGCGAGCAAAGATTAGACGTAAACGCCTGCGATACCGGTACCGATGACAACACCTGAAGATTAACCGTTGCCGCCGTATTCTGGCGTAAAGAAAGTGTGGCAGAACCACCACTGAAGGTTTGTACATCGCCCCCTTCCCAGCCGGAAGGGCCAAGTGTAACGGCCACCGGATCGGTATATAAACTGGAACAGCTGGCATTGGCGCAGGCTTTAATCTCTACTTCCTGTGGAGAACAGGTCAATCCACTGCTGGCGTAGCTCATTTCAAAATGATGAACGATGGGGCCAATCGGATTAATGGTATTGGCACACACCCTTAGCAGATCTATTTCGTGATAATTACTGGAGGCTCCGGTTGATCCTGTAAATGAGAGTAATAAATTCTGTGGAATCGTCGCCTGGCCATTCAGGTTCGCAACATTAACCGGCGCGACCAGGGGTACAAAACCAGCACCACTGTCGCGCTCGACACTGACGATGGACTGCCCGGCGATACGGGAATCAATAACAAAACGATAACGGTGAGCCGGGCCACCAGCTGAGGATGTTGGCCGTTGATCCACTCCCGGAGATAAGCTGCTGGTGCCGGTCAGATAACGATAGCCACTGCTGCCACTGCCCGAACCACGAATGGTTACGCTGTCGGGTCTGGCACCCGGCCCCCCAATCCGGCCTTCGGTCGGATTGGAAAAGTTTCCGTACTCATCCAGACCAATCCCCAGCCAGCCACCGGCAAAACCGGGGTCACCATTATCCCGCTGGGCATACCCCAAAGAACCACCAAAACTACCAGACTGCGGGGTAATGGTGGCATCGGAGAAGACCACCGAAATACCGTCAGCACCGGTACCAAAAAAGGAAGTTGACCAGGCGTAATGGGTGAATTCAATCACCACTATATTATCTGCCGCCGGAAATAAACGCTGTAATGTCGATGCTGTGGATTGGTAGGTAACATCCTGCGTCAGACGCAGACGGTTATTCACTAATGAGGGGGTAAAACCACCGGCCACCGCTGATGTGATCCAGTCGCTACCATTGCCGGTGCGATCAAAATCATCATTAAAACAGGTTAAAGCAGCACTGTCTGAGGTGATACGCAGGTCATCCAGATGGAAGTAATCATTTCCTCCGCTGTTGCCGCCGGTCTGGCGAAAACGGAACTGAAAATTACTGCTCAGTGCCCCGGAAGGGAGAGCAAAAATACTGTTACCGCTCGCACCCGCGGTACCATTTCCGCTAATAGTTTCCAGTGGCGTCCAGCCTCCGGAACCGGTACGGAATTCTGCAACCAGATCCTCACCGATATCAGGATCTTCACTGAAAGAATCAGCTCCCCGCCGCCACCAGTACTCAAGAGTAACGCCACTGTACACACTTAAATCCAGGGTTTTTAGCTGTACATTGACCACACCACTGCTGGTATAGAGTGAGCGCGTCGGACTACTGGCTGTCGCAGAAGAAATTCCGGCATCACCACCAGAAGACGTCGTCACACTCCAGTCGCTACCAAGAAAATTGCGCTCAAAATCGTCGCAGAAAATAATATTACTGCCACCACAATAACCTGCAGTCTCCGTCAGTTTTACGTCATCAATATGCCAATAGTCGTTATCCGGACCATTTCCCCGGTCAAGCTGAAAGCGGACGCGTAAACCGGTATACATAGCCGCTTCGGGTAATTCGTATTCAGCCAGCCCTGATTCTCCGGGAGTACCATTACCGTCAAAGCGCTCAAGCTCTACCCAGGTAGTATTATTTAATAAAATCTGTACTGTCAGATCTTCATTACTGTCAGGGTCTTCACTGAAACTGTCATCGCCACGCCGCCACCAGAAGGATAACGTAGCACCGGCTTTACCCGCCAAATCAAACGCCAGCGTATCGACCGTTACCGTATCCCAACGCAGGAATAAACTGCGGGAAGGTGAATTTGCTGTTGCATTGCTGATGCCGGTGTTCGTGCCGCTGCTGGCAGCCCAATTGCCACCAAGATTGGTACGTTCAAAATCATCACTGAAAATAACATCGCCGGGAGCAGCATAAACCCCGGCACTGCACAGTAAAAAAAACAGCCGTAAAATAATCTGCATTATTTCACTCTCACTTCAGTGGTACGTTGTGCGCTGTCAGTGCCACTACCACAAGTTCCCGTCGAGGTCAGCGTAAAATATACCTCACTGTCAACCGTAACCGGCTGGCATTCAACACGAACACTGCAGTTGCTCAATCCGTACAAAGAATTCGTTGAAGAAAAATCATGAGCATAGAACGGTACTGATGCACAGCTTCTGCCTGCACTCCCATCCGGAGGCAGAAGTAAATTAAGGCTGAGCTGTAACCCGGATTCGGCCGCATAAAACGCACGCTGCGACTGTAACTGCAGGCTGCTGCCCTCACTGCTGCTTTGCTGTAATTGCGCCATAGCAGCGATAACCAATGCCAGCACCGTGATTACAAACACAGCCATTGGTAAGCCAAAACCCGACTGCCTGGCCGTTATTCGGGCATTTAATATTCGCTCAGGGCACATTACGGAGCTGTACCTCCTGTGTCTGTTGCAACTGGTCATCAGAGGATGGGTTTTCCAGAATATAAGAAAAGGTAACCAGACCATTGCGCCGCAGTGTCGGGGGTAAATAACGAAAATTCAGCGAGTTATTTTGCAGGGGATAGGCCAGAACATCCCGCCCGGCGGCCTGTGATGCTGGCAGCGACGACTCCAGCGAGGCGATATTGGCAATAAAACCGTAATTCCGGAAATGATAAAGAAAGCTGCCCTGCTGACAAACCGCTTCCGGCGTAGTAACCAGATAAAAGCGCCTGACAGGCGAATCCGATAAAAATTCGTGAGCTGACGACAGGCTTACCGTTACCGCAGCAGTGCCAGCCGGCAAGGTAGCAATGGCCTGCGTTAATGCACCACTGGCAGACGGACTGTAAAGTTCGTTCTGATTGATAGGATAAATAACTGCGTAGCCACTGTTAACTTCTGATGCCGAAACCGGCACGGCAGAAAAATCGGTAATTGCCATATTCAGGGCAAGACTTGTGTAAACGGAGGCAACCTTTACCGGAATAAACTCAATACAGCGGCCATTGGCTGTTACCCGGATACTCCCGGGCAACGCCGGGCGTAATAACCGGCTGATCTTTTCATTGATGACACTGCCTGTCGCAGCCAACTGCTGACGCGCGCCACTGTCGAGCAGCATGCGACCACTTTCGCTGATAAAACGTACAGAAATAATGGCCAGAACACTGCCGACAACAAGTACAATCAGCAATTCAATCAGAGTAAACGCCTGTAATCTTGATCTGGCCGGAAGCAGCATCAGAAATTACCTTTATAAGCGGTAAAACGGCTTACCTGCCCATTGGGCGCCATAACACTCAGATCAATTCTTTTTGCGCCTTCAGCATTAATGCCCAAAGAATTATCGCAATGAACCTCAATGCTGACGCTATAGCCGTTATACAAACCTGCCAGGCTCTGATCCATTAATGCCGGATCTTCGGTATTAATACCGTTGTAGTCATCCACATCATCGTATTGAGTACGGCTTTCGCCATCATCGGTGATACGGCATACGCCATTATAAGGTGGTACACCGGCAGGCCCGGTTGTTTCGTCAAACTGGCGGGCGAGTATTTCGTCCAGATAAATTTGCGCCAGATTGGTTACACGGCTTTGCAACAGCGCATCAGCACTACGGCCGGATAGCAGCGAAAATACCCGCAAGCTACCCACCAGTGCCACGCTGATAATAATCAGCATGATCACCAGCTCGACCAATGTCAGTCCCTGTTGCCTGTTCATATTATCGCGCCTGAAATATTAGGGCCTGTTAACACTGAAACTACCTTCTAAGTTTAGCTGATCAGGGCTGACAGGTTGCCGGATAAGCAAAACCACTGGCAGCCAGGCACAATGGATGAGTCGTTTCGGAGGAGAAGACAAACTGATAGTTGCTGCCTACAGAGGTATCGCTGGCAAAGGTAAAGTTGCTGGTCTGACCATTGCTGAAGGCCGAGCCATTAAGGCTGAGAGTAGCGTTATGACGGGGAGCCTGACGCTCCTTAAATGACACCGTTCCCTGACTGAGATTAAACCGCCAGTTCGCATTGTCCTGCATCACGCTAAGAACAACTGCAGAATTACTGGTATTGGCCAGTGCACGCTGCTGGGCCAGTAAAATCATAGCCTGTAATTGATCACGCGCACTTAACGCAGAAAAACTATCCGGGCGGGCAAAAAGACTGCTGCCAATCGCACTGAGCACCCCCAGCAGAACCAGTACCATCACCAGTTCTACCAGGGTAAAGCCCGAGACATGCGGCTTCATTGCAGAAGCGGATTAGCAACCACTGGCAGTAACCACGACTACCGGAGAGGCGGTAATCGGGGCGGTATTATCGGTTGCTGCAGTTGCTGCGGTATAGGCAGCGGTGCAGTTTGCACGCAAAGTATATGTCAGGGTACTGCCACCTGTTGCACCACCACCGCTGACCACATAATCCACAGTGCCAGCATCAAAAGCAGCCTGAAGACCCGCCGAAACCTGAGCAGCTACCGTAATACCGGCGGCATCGGCAGTCGGATAACCGTTCACCATAGTAATGGCACTGCCTTCCAGTGTAACGCTGGCGCCCAGCGCTGCCCCATTCGCCAGTTGCTGAGCGTGGGCAATATTTGCTGCCGAGCGCAGTGCACCTGCCAGCGCATTAACACTGGCCGTACGCGCGTCACCGCCAAAATCTGCAAAGCGGGGCAAAGCAAAAGCCGACAGCACGCCGAGAATCACAATTACCATGATCAGTTCGATCAGTGTAAAACCTGCTTGTTTCTTCATATTCCGACTCCTGCTTGCTTATCGGATAAACCAAGTGACCCGGCCATTGGCCGCGTTATATTCAATGTAAGACTGACTTCCGTTTTCTTCCTGCCCGCCGGCGTCTTTGCCTGCAGTTTTCCCACTGTTTGCCGCCGTTACTTTTACGTAGCGACAAACACCGGAGATCCAATACACACGATAGCTGTCTGCCGGCGCGTGCTCATAAGCGGTATACAACGGTGGTACCGGGTCCTGCAGCAGTGCCCGCCAAAGGCGGATACAAGGTGCTGTTGCGGCCACCACATCTGACGATACCGGCGTATTCTGCTGTTCATCAAAACCCGCATCCGCTGAGGTTACTGCTGCATCCACCGGCCAGCCGGAAACCGATACGGCAATATCATTACGTCCAAAACCGCTCAGCTGTTCGACAGCTCCGGGCTGACCATCCAGAAACCAACGTTCATGCACTTTCATGACGGCGGCTTTTAAGCTACTTCCCTGGGCAATAACTTCTGCCTTTCTGGCATCATCCAGCAAACGGTTATAACGCGGTAACAACAGTGCAGGCAGTAGTGCCAACAGAGCGACCGCCGCCGCAAATTCCAGTTTGGTATAAGCATGTAAAGAACAGATGCGGCCATCATTCATAAGCCTACTGAAACCTTAGCTCAGTGATTTTTTTTTGCCGTTTATATTTACGAAACAAAACATAAATCCGCCTGTTTTCAGTGATTTAATGCGCCGGATCAAAGAATCCTAACGCCCTGTCGCCACACGGCTGAGATCCCAGATAGGCAGGAAAACCCCCAACGCCAGAACCAGTACCATTAAGCCGAGAAAAACCAGCAGAACCGGCTCAATCGCATCAGCCAGGCGCTTCAGATCGTAATCAATTTCCTGCTCATAAAAATCCGCAACCTCATCGAGCAAACTATCAACCGAACCGGTTTCTTCTCCCACCGACATCATCTGTAAAACCAGTGGGGTAAACAGCCCGGTCGCAATTGCTGTATTCGTCAGGCGATCGCCGCGCTCAATACCATGCTGCATACTCTTAACCGCTGCACCGATAAAGCGATTACCGACACTCTCGGCAACAATAGAAAGTCCCTGCAGAATTGGCACCCCCGCCGCCATCAGCATGGCGAAAGAGCGGGAAAACCGCGCCAGAGCAATACGCTCGAAGATTCCGCCCAATATCGGAATTTTCAGCTTTTTCTCATCCCAGAACAGGGCACCCTGCGGTGTTCTTACGTAGCCCCGGAATGCCCAAAAGGAAACGCTCAGCATCACCAGTAAGAACAACCAGTAATCCTGCATAAATTGTGATGTGCCCATTAATACGCGGGTAGCCCAGGGAAGCTGGGCGCCAAGATTATTAAACACCCCACTGAAGCTGGGTATCACAAACATCGTGATCACGACCATCGCAATACTGATACTGCCAACAACCATGGTTGGGTAGCGTAATGCGGCTTTAATCCGCTTACGGGTTTCACGCTCCATTTCCAGGTGCGAAATCAGTTTCAGTAATGCATCCGCCAAATGCCCCGTAGTTTCACCGATATGCACCATGCTGATAAAAATGGGAGAGAAGTACTGCGGGTATTGACGGAAAGCAGTCACCAGATCCGACCCGGATACCAGAGAACGATTGATACCATTCAGTGTATTTTTTATGGCGGGGTTTACCGATGACTCTGCCAGCCCGGTTAAGGCACGGATAATAGGAACACCTGCTTTAGTCAGCGAGTAAAGCTGCCGTGTCAGCAGAATTAATTCGTCCGCACTGATACGCTCGCGCGCCCACAGCTTCATGTTTAAGCCGGATGATTCCCGGACCTCTTCGGCCTCATCCAGCGCAAGTACAATGATCTGCTGTTGCTGCAACTGATCCAGCGCCGACTGGCTGCTGCCGGCGGCAATAATTCCATTCACCGCCTGGCCACGGTTATCACGGCCACGGTAAATAAATTCAGCCATTGGCCAGATCCTCTTCCAGAGTTGCTGACACCCTGAACACCTCTTCCAGCGAAGTTACTCCGGCACGGGCATAATCCAGTGCGCACAAAGCCAGGGAACGGAATCCGCTCTGGGCGGCAGCTTGTTCAGCAAACAACTGCGCATCATCATGACGCAATGATGCAACCAGCTCGGGAGTCATTTCCAACAGCTCGTAAATACCAATACGTCCCTGATAACCGGTATTGTGACAGTGATGACAACCACGGCCACTGAGGTAATTGTGAGCCGAAGATCCCGGTTCCAGTACATCCAGCCAGGCCTTTTCTTGTGCGTCCATAACATGCGGCTGCTGGCAATGGCGGCATAGCTTTTTGACCAGACGCTGAGCCACCACCGCGCGCAGCGATGATGCCACCAGATAGCGGTCAACCCCCATATCCATTAAGCGTGCGACCGTTGATACCGCATCATTGGTATGCAACGTTGATAACACCATATGGCCGGTCATGGCTGCACGCAGACCAATTTCAGCCGTTTCGTGGTCACGAATCTCCCCGACCAATACAATATCCGGGTCCTGGCGTAATGCGGCACGTAATACCGTAGAAAACTCCAGGCCGACTTTACTGTTCACCTGCACCTGATTTACCCGCGGCAAGCGGTATTCAATCGGGTCTTCGGCGGTAATGATCTTTTTTTCCGGCTGATTCAGCACACTGAGAGCAGCATAGAGGGTAGTGGTTTTACCACTACCGGTCGGACCTGTGACCAGTATCAGGCCATGAGGCCTGTGAATCAGATATTCAAAACGCTTCTGTAGTTTTTCCGGCATCCCCAGTGTTTCCATACTGAGAATTCCGGCACTCTGATCCAGCAAACGCATCACCACCGATTCACCGAACTGCACAGGCATGGTCGAGACCCGCACATCAATATTTTTATTCGACACGCGGATATTAAAACGCCCATCCTGTGGTAAACGTTTCTCAGAAATATCAAGACCAGACATAATTTTCAGGCGTGATACTAATGCCGAAGCAACACGCTTTTCTTTCATAACCTGTTCCTGAAGTTCACCATCGACGCGCAGACGAATACGCAGCTGGTTTTCTTCCGGTTCGATATGAATATCCGATGCTTTAATCTGTACCGCATCTTCAAACAGGCTTTGCAGTAAGCGTACAACCGGCGCTTCATTAACATCGGATGACTGTGCCATCTGATCAATATCAAATTCACTGCCACGCAGCTCGCCTTCCAGCTCACCGGCGATGGTCGCCATCTGCTCCTGACGGCGGTAAACCGTATCCAGAATAGAGAGGAGCTCCTGCTCACGGATAAACGCAGGGAAGATCGCTGTCTTGAGGATTCGCTGCAGATCATCAATCACCATCAGATCGGTAGGGTCTGCCATACCGATCAGTAAGCCATTATTTTCCTCAGACAAAACCAGACAGCGATAACGCCGGGCATGGGTTTCCGGCAGACGCTGTACCAGATGATTATGAATACGGAAACGGGCCAGATCGATAAACGGATAATTAAAAAAATCGGCCAGCGTCCTCAGCAGTTCATCTTCTTTAACAAAACCCAGATCAGTAATCGCCCGGCCCAGCTTTTTCCCGGTTTTTTTCTGCTCTGCCAGAGCCTGATGCAGCTGATCTTCGCTGATCAGGCTCTTTTCCAGCAGCAGATCTCCGACACGGACACGTTTACGACTCGGCGTTTCCATAACTCACCTTAAACTCTTTAATCTTTGCTCAACCCAGCGCTGCTGATCAGGGGTCAGACGATTCTGCTCATAAAGACTCTCCAGCACGCTACGTGCCTGCTGATTTCGCCCGGCAGAATGCAAAGCCTGAGCTAACGCCAGTGGCCAGTTAACAACATCCGGCTGCGCAAGGATCAGCTGCTGGTAAACCCGGACAGCATCGTCATAACGGCCAAACAAATGCAGACCCGGTGCTGCAACAGCAAGCCAGTAAGAATGGAGAACAGAGGCATGCTGCGCATAAAACTGCAGAAATTGCTCCCGTTCCTTTTGTTCAAGGTAAATACGCAGTTTGATGGCGAGATAGTCTTCCCGCCCGGCCAGAGCCAGTGCCTGATTTATATGCTCCAGTGCCATGGAAAACTGCTGACTGGCAAGATCATCCAGCGCCTGCAAATAATGTTGTTGCGCTTCCTGATCGCTGCGCACCACCGAGGCAGCACCTGCTGACGCAGCCGGTTCTGCTTTCTCTTTTACAGGTTTTTCTGCAGCAGTGAGGACTGACAGCTGAGGCTGAGTTTCCTCTGCAAAAGTATTCTGCGCTCCGGCCCGAATCTCATTATTTGAAGTAATGACAGCCGTAATCTCTTCTGCTGCGGCCGGCTGAGTATTTTCAGTATTGGAATCCGCCGGAATATCTGCATTTTCCGGAATATCTGCGTTTTGTATTGCAGCAGGCGCTGCAGCCTCTGTTATAACCTTTTCAGGGCCGTTTTCTGTTAACCGCTCAGACAGATAAAAAAAGACCGGAATTAAAATCAGCAACAGCCAGAACACAGGCTGATAACGGCGAAAACGTAATTGCGCCGGGAAATAGGCTGCAGCAGGTGTTTCATGATCCAGCTGCAAAGAAGGTGGTAACACCGGCTGTACGGCGTCACGTTTATCGATATCCTGCAGAACCTGATGCAGCAAGCTCATATAAGCACCAGAACCACAGCAGCAAACAGAGTAGAAAGGCGCAGCCATGACCAGTCCGGCGCAGATGGGTAAGCACCTTCGGTATCGGCCACCGCTTTTGCCACATGACGGGATTCCAGCTGATGGCTGCCATTGCCATACCCCACCAGCAATGTTTTTGCCGCAAGAATATTAACCAGTCGCGGAATTCCGCGGCTGGCCTGCCACAGATGCTTAAGCGCCGATGCCTGAAACAGCGGCATGCCACGATACCCGGCAATACTCAGGCGTTGTTGCAGATACACCGCCAGAGCTTCGCTGTTATTTAACGGCCGCAGATCTGCACTGTAAGTAATACGCTGTAATAATTGGCGAAAGCGGGGTTGAGCAAGCGTCAGATTAAGCTCAGGCTGGCCGAATAAAACAATCTGAACCAGCTTCTGCCGTTCGGTTTCCAGATTGGAGATCAGCCGCAGTGCTTCCAGCGTATCCTCCGGCATGCACTGCGCTTCATCAATAATCAGCACGACCGGCTGAGCGTTCAGTGCAAACTGCAGCAGACACTGCTGAATATCTTCCTGCACCTGAAGATCGCTTTTATTTTCCGTGTTTAATCCAAGCTCACGGGCAATGGCGCGCCATAACCCTTCTGCGCCTAATGCCGGATTGGGAATATAAGCAGTGCGCACGCCATCAACACTGAGAGCATTGAGCAGACGGCGGCACAATAATGTTTTGCCGGTTCCGACTTCACCGGTAACTTTTATAAACCCTTCACCGGACGACAATGCAAACAACAGCAGTTCGAAGGCCTGCTTCTGACTGGGCAATTCCACATAAAATTCGGTATTGGGCGTCAAGCCAAAGGGTGGCTGTTTAAGGCCATAAAATTGCTCACAGGCCTGGGTCAGCTGAGTCATATCCATACTCACCTCCGGGCGGGCATCAGCCGTGAATAGCGCCGGTTAAGCTCATCCACCTGCTCACGACTCAGTGCGGAATCAATGACCTTGGGCTGAATCAGGATGACCAGTTCGCTCTGCACAATTTCTTCCCGGGTCTGACGGAAGAACCAACCCAGAACAGGAATGCTCCCCAACCAGGGAACGCTGGCATCTGTACGCACTTTGCGGTTCTGCATCAGGCCACCAATAACCACCACCTGACCGGAGCGGGCACGGACAATTGAATCGGTTTCGCGCACGGTACTGTACGCCAGAGGCAGAGTGTAATCGTCGTTATTCAGCTGCACTGTTTTTACTTTTTCTTCTACCTCGGTCACGGTGGGGTGAACGTGCAGAGTCACTTCCTGATCGGAACCGATCTGCGGTGTAACGTCCAGAGCAATACCGGAGAAGAATGGCGTCAACTCAATATCCGGTGTATTGGAACTGCCGGTTGTTGTTGACGTTGTTGTGTTGCTGACGTTGGTAACAAAAAACTCGTCTGATCCTACTTTAATGACCGCTTTCTGATTATTAACAGTGGCAATGCGCGGGCTGGACAAAACTTTTACATCACCCTGTGTTTTTAATAACTGCAGCGCTGCAGTAAAGTCGGTTGCAGTAATATTGAGCGAGAAAATACCATCAATTAAATCGGGGTTGGTTAATGCGGTCGCAGACTGAGTCGCATTGTAGGTATAGCGGCTTCCCTGCTTACCAAAGGCTCCCCAGTCAATACCCGACTGAAAGCCATCACTCAGTGTCACTTCAACAATTTTTGCTTCAATCAAAACCTGTTTCTGTACGCTTAGCTCCGCTTTTTCCAGATAGCTGGCAATATGATTTAACGTTCCCGGCATGGCTTTTACCACCACGATACCGGCATGAGCATCAACCACCACCTGTGCATCGGTTTCCTGAGCCAGCATCAGTTGCAGGGTATTTTTTAATCCCTGCCAGAAATCAGTATTGGACTCGGTATCAACTTCACTGCTGTTAATGGTTTGCGAACTGCTGCCCGAGGTGGTGGTGTTGGTCTGAGTGCTGCTTTGACGCGAGTCGGTCGATGTCACCTGGCCGCTGCTGACATGCATGCCGGAACGTCCGGCACGTTTTACGTTAAGGTAATTAATCGGAAAAATACGCGTTTGCTGCTGACGCGGTAAAATCTGCACCCCATAGGCTGACTGCACAAAATCAAAGCCGTAGATATCACGCACGGCCTGCAGAGTTTCCAGCAAAGTTACGCTTTTTAAATTCAGACTGATATCGCCGCTGACTTCGGGATGAACCACCAGGTTATAACCCGTTCCATCCACCAGGCTGTTAAAAAAGGCGGTGGCCGGTGTACGGTCGGCCAATACGTCAAAATGCTGCGGTGGCGAAGACGGCTGCTGATTCAGCGGTGGCAGCAGTTGCTGCAGATCGAGATCAGCCTGCACAGGTTCCGCTTCAGTCTGCAGCAGCAGATTATCAGCCGTTTCTTTATCCTGTTGGGTTTTAGGCGCAGACGCAGCGCAGCCACTCAGCCACGGCATAAATAAAGCCAGAGTCAGCAGAGAAAGAATGCGCAATGGTGCAGAACGACTGGCAATGACAACAGACAAAATAAATACCTATTCAGAAATACGTCGTGTATTAACAAGTAAAGACAGTTCATGCCGTTTCTGCCGGATTTTCACCACAACCTTATCCGCATAAATCGCCATAACCTGAGCTCCGTCAACAACATCGCCGGCTTGCACCAGACGGTTATTAATAACAGCGCGGTTATCGCCTTTACGGATCAGGATCTGCTGTACCCGCAGAGGCACATCCGCTGCTGCTGCCGAAACCGGCGCCCGCTGCAGCCAGGGCGGTGGCTGCGTCGGATCGGCGGCAAAGACGGCAGCTGCAAGCCCCAGCCAAAGCATCGGTAACAGACGAAACTGCTTTTTCAGCATGAAAGAATATTCAGCCACCCAGTACCTCCTCACGCATACTCAGGGTATATACCTCAAGCGTCAGTTCGCCACGGGGATGCTGATCAACGGTAAAATTCAGCTCTTGCCAGAACAATCGCCAGGGCATGGCATCCAGCCGTTGCAGATACGCCAGCAAGCCATCGTAGCTGGCATCAAGAGTCAGGCGCAGGCCGTGACGGTAGAGTTGTACATCGGCAAATTCTTCCCCCAGGCCGAGCCGTTCACGCGGCAGATTGACCAGGCTTTTCAGTTGCAGGCGCTTGTCCTGCTTCAGCATTTGCTCCAGCAGGGGCACCATCTGCGCCGGAGATACCAGGGCATCGGTCAGGGTAGCGATACGCCGGTTCATATCAGCCTGCTGCACCTGCAAACGGGCAAGCTCATCCCGTAAAGGCTGGTTGGGATCGGTCATCACCTGCAGCTGCAGCTGTGCCAGCTGCTCCTGTAATTGTTGATTCTGTTGCTGCTGGCTGGCGGTTGTTTGCTGCAGCACTTCGCTGCGCTGCCACAAAGGTTGCAGCAGGAATAAGGAAAACAGAGCAAGAATGACGGCATGCAGAATAATCTGCAGCAACAGCTGCTCACGCGGGAGCAGTTTTTTATAAGCAGTAATAAGCTTTTGCGCGAGCGGATGACGCCACCAGTACACTTTGTTGCGGGAGCTCATAAACGCCCCCCGCTACTTATCTGTTGCTGATTGCGTGTGAGATTCTGTCTGGTTGTTAACTCTGCAGTGCCCTGCTCTGCTGCGGGAGCTTCTGTATCCAGCACAAAGCTGAGCCAGCGCTGTTCGCTGCGCTGTATATCAATCTGACTGAATGATTTACCCGCATAGGCGCTGCGCTGAAGCAGCTCAACCACATAACGGGACAGTTTCTCTGGTTCATCAACAAACCCCCGCAGCTGTACCTGCTGACCGCCTCCGCGCACGCTGAAGCCCTGCAGCCAGACACCGCGAACCTGCTGCTCTCCCAGCTGAGCAATCAACGGGGTAAACGACTGGCTTTGCTGCAATTGCTCGCGCCCCAGATAAAGCAAAATTTTCTGACTGTCAGCCAGCTGTCGCCTTGCCTGTTCAAGCTGCTGCTGCAAACCGTTATCGACCACCAGTGGCGGGTGACGTGCCATTTCGTCTTCCAGCTGCCGGGTCAGATTCTGCGCAAACTGGTTTATCTGCTGCTGTTCGTGCTGCAGCCACCGGGAGTAGCCCAGCAGCACAAGTGCAGCCACCAGCAGCAGTACAGCAGTCAGCCCGAGCTGCAGTAACAGCTGCCTGACATCACGCGGCAAAGCCGGTGGACGGAATTCTTCAAGGTAAAAATTAACCCGCTGCCGAATCTGCCAGGTCATCAGGCCACCTTTCCGGCAACAGGCAATGCCGCGTCGTTCTGTTCAAAAGAAAGAGCATTACCCAGAGCAATAGCGAGTGAAGCGGTCAGTGTTTCCTGGCCGCTGTTACTGAATGCCGACTCCAGCAACAGGCTGCGTACCGGAATATTCACGCTGCGCTCCAGCTCCGGTAATAACTCACTGACATCAGCATTATCAGGCACCAGAACCCAAAGCTGGCCAACGACACCCATGCCCAGTTGGCTGTCGAAATAATCCAGAGAGCGTTGAATATCCAGTGCCAGAGCATCAACCCGGCTGTCGGTTTCCAGGCTGAGTTCACCTTCACCAGCAGAGGCTAAACCCAGCGCGCGGGTGCCGGTATTCAGCCTCCGGGAAAGATACAGTCCGCCATCGCGGTAGAGATAAATCATGCCGTCGTCAGCATCCAGACGCAGTACACCAACGGCGGTTTCCGGCTCCATTTCAGCCACCAGATGCAGCAGACTGAGCTCCGGAATGATAATGCTGTGCAACTGTAACTGCTGATGTTTGCACCAACGCACAAGTTCTTTAATCCGGCGATGATCGACCACCACCGCAAAGGCCATCTCCAGCCGCCGGCGATAAGCATCAGCGGGCATACGGAAACCCTGAATGATTTTTTGTTCTGAGCCTTGCGGCAGAAGATCGCGCATGCGGAAACGCAGAGCATCGCCGAGTTCGTCATCGCTCACTGCCGGCGCCTCGACCAGATGCAGTTCATAATCCAGAGCATCCAGTGACAACACCACCGGAACCCCCTGCAACTGCTGACGGCCAACCCAGGCTGCCAGACCATCCAGCCCCTGCTCTGTATCTGCAGGACGGTAACACTCCCGCACGACATCCGCTTCACGCAACACAGCAAAGCCTCTGCCCTGATGCAATTCGATGCCCAGACAGCGTGAATCCTGAAGACTTTTTTTCTGCCAGGGCCAGCGCATCGCCACCTCTTTAAAACAAAATAATCTAAAGAGAGTGTAGACCATGATTCTGGCGCAGGATGGCCAATGTCTGTATTCAGTCAGAGCCGGGGAATCTATAATGCCCGACTGTTTTTAAGGCCAGGTACTATGTTTAATATTGTTCTGTTCGAACCCGAAATTCCGCCTAATACCGGCAATATCATCCGCCTGTGTGCCAACACAGGCTGCCGCCTGCATCTGATTGAGCCTCTGGGCTTCAATATGGAAGAAAAGAGCCTGCGCCGTGCCGGACTGGATTACAGCGAGTGGGCCAGCGTAAAAATCCACCCCAACTATGACGCCTTTCTCGAAGCCGAACAGCCACAGCGTTTGTTTGCCCTGACCACCAAGGGCCGCCGCACCCATTCCGACGTCGCCTTCAGCGCCGGCGATTATCTGATGTTTGGCCCGGAAACCCGCGGCTTACCGGAAGATGTGCGCATGAGCCTGCCGTTTGAACACTGGCTACGACTGCCGATGATGCCCGACAGCCGCAGCATGAACCTGTCCAACGCGGTGGCGGTGATGGTTTATGAAGCCTGGCGACAACTTGGGTATACTGGCGGCTCCTGATCCGGGGAGTAAGTCCATGAAATTCCTGCTGCTGATCGCCACCCTCCTTACCCCGCTGCTGCATGCAGCAAGCCCCCACGAAGTACTCACCGACAAACTCAGCCGCCCCTGGGGCATGGCCTTTGTCGCCCCCGGCCAGCTGTTAATCAGTGAACGCAGCGGCCAGCTTAAATTATTCGACACCGGGCAACGGCAATTACATGCGGTACAGGGCGCCCCCAGGGTGTGGTTCGATGGTCAGGGAGGGCTTTTGGACGTTGCCACTGCCGCCGACTATCAGCCCGGCGGCTGGATTTATTTCACCTGGAGTGCCCCGCTGCCAGAGAATCGGGCCGCCACCGCTCTGGGGCGGGCCCGTCTTGATGTCAGCCAGCGCCCTCTGCACCTCAGCGACTGGCAGACACTGCTGATCAGCCAGTCGGCGAGCAGCAGCGGCCAGCACTTCGGCAGCCGCATTGCCTTCGATGCACAACACGTATTTTTCAGCATCGGCGACAGAGGCGAGCGCGACAACGGCCAGCGCCTGGACACACACGCCGGAAAAATTCTGCACCTGACCCGTAACGGCAATATCCCCGCCGACAATCCCTTCATCAATAAACCCGGAGCCCTGGCAGAGATCTGGAGTTACGGACACCGCAATCCGCAGGGCCTGGCATACGATGCTGCCAACCAGCGTCTGTGGGCGATTGAGCACGGGCCGCGCGGCGGGGATGAAATCAATCTCATCATAAAAGGCCACAACTACGGCTGGCCGGTTGTGTCGTGGGGAAAGGAATACTGGAACCCAATGTATGTCGGCGAGGCCCGCAGCCGCCCGGATATGACCGATCCGGTCAAGATGTATGACCCCTCGATCGCGCCCGGCTCGCTGCTGTTTTATCAGGGAAAAGCTCACCCGCAATGGCGGGGCAATCTGTTAGCCGGAGCGCTTAAATTAACCCACCTGAACCGCATCACCCTGGGCGGCACTCAGAATAAGCCACAGGCCGTGGCCGAAGAGCGGCTGCTGACCGATCTGAACGAACGCCTGAGAGCACTGGCAACCGACAGCAGCGGCAAGCTCTATATCGCCACCGACAGCGGCCGCCTGCTGCGCTATTAAGGCGGCCGCGTCCATAAACAACAAAGGCCGCACCCTGACGGGTTGCGGCCTTTATTTATGCTGCGCAGCATTATCTGCGCAAGGGAAAACACTCAGCTCAGTGAGTGGTTTCCTGCTCGGCAGACTCTGCCTGAGCCTGCTGAGCTTCCTGCTGCATACGCTGCTGGAACAGGGCATCGAAGTTAATCGGTGCCAGCATCAGTGCCGGGAAGCCACCTTTAACCACCAGGCTGTCGATGCTTTCACGCAGGTAAGGGAACAGGATGTTCGGGCACATGGCACCCAGCATCGGCTTCAGCTGTTGCTCAGGAATGTTCACCATGGCAAACAGACCGGCCTGTACCAGCTCTACCAGGAAAGCGGTTTCGCCATCATTGGTCGCGGTAACGGTGACCTTAACAGACACTTCGTAGTGGTTATCATCGAGCTTACGCGCACCGCTGTTCAGATCCAGTTTGATCTCCGGCTTCCACTCTTTGGTGAAGGCCTGTGGTGCATTAGGAGCCTCGAAAGAAGCATCTTTGATGTAAATACGTTGCAGAGCGAACTGCGGCTGTTGATTGTCGGCCATGTCGTAACGTCCTTCTGATTATTATGCGCCGGAGCAGCCTCAGCTGCGTACCACCGGCAGGTTCTGATTAGTCCACTCCATCATGCCGCCACTCAGGCGTACAGCGTTGAAGCCCTTTTCGCGCAGCATCTTGCCCGCCACACCGACAGTCTGGCCGGTCTTGCACACCAGAATGATCGGGCGCTCTTTGTGAGCATCCAGTTCATTCAGGCGGCTGGCCAGATTGCTGTACGGAATGTTCATGGCATTGGCCAGATGACCAGCGCTGAAGTCTTTCTTGTCGCGGATATCCAGCACGACGGCGTTTTCTTTATTGATCATTAATGTGGCCTGAGCGGTCGATACCGTCTGGCCGCTGCGCCGGCTGTTGTCCCACAGCAGAGCCGCCAGAAATGCGCCCCAGATAGCCACCAGCTCGATGTGGTTGCCCACAAATTCAAATAGACGATCCATAACTACTCATCATCACCCGAAAAAAGAAGGCGGCAGTATAGCGTCTGCCTGCCCGCGGAACCACCGGACTGTTCAGGTAAGTAAAGAAGGTCAGAACATAGCCTCTGCCCGCCTGCGGAACCACCGGACTGTTCAGGTAAGTAAAGAAGGTCAGAAAACAGCACCTGCCCGCCCGCGGAACCACCGCCCAGACCAGCCATTGCACACAGACCGGCTCTGCCTGCCGCCGGCACTATCGCAGCGAGAGATAAAATCAATGGCTGAGCACGATTTTTGCCTGCTCAGCAGGGCGACGAGCGCCGTGTTTTTTGGGTACAATGGCGGACTTTCGTGGCAACGTAACCGAGTCTGTTTTAATGAAATCGCGTCCTGTACCTACTGCTCTGATCATTCTCGATGGCTGGGGCTATCGTGAAGAAACCGCCAACAACGCCATTGCCAACGCCAATACCCCAACCTGGGACCGTCTGCTCAAGCAGTACCCTAACGTACTGATCCAGACCTCCGGTGAAGCCGTGGGCCTGCCCGACGGCCAGATGGGTAACTCCGAAGTGGGCCATATGAATCTGGGTGCCGGACGCATCGTTTATCAGAATTTCACCCGCATCAACAAAGCCATCAAAGACAACGAACTGGCGCAGAACGAAGCGCTCTGTGCCGCCATCGATAAAGCCGTTGCCAAAGGCGGTGCCGTACACTTTACCGGCCTGCTGTCACCGGGCGGTGTGCACAGTCATGAAGACCATCTGGTAGCCCTGCTGGAAATGGCCAAAGCCCGTGGCGCTGAGCGCGCTTATGTACACGCCATTCTTGATGGCCGTGATATGCCACCACGCTCTGCCGCGCCTTCCATTAAAAAGATTGAAGACACCTTTGCCCGTCTGGGTAATGGCCAGATCGCAACGGTGATCGGCCGCTTCTTCTCGATGGACCGCGATAACCGCTGGGAACGGGTACAGGCTGGTTACGATGCCATGACCCTGGGCAGTGCCGAATTCCGCGCCGCCTCGGCCAGCGAAGCCCTGGCCAACGCTTATAGCCGTGACGAAAACGACGAGTTCGTGAAAGCCACCGTTATTGAGGGTGCCGACGGCCGTGTACAGGATAACGATGCGGTGATCTTCTTTAACTTCCGCCCTGACCGTGCACGCGAACTGACCCGCGCCTTTGTCTCCGGCGATGAATTCAAAGGCTTTGAACGCGCTGCCCGTCCGCAGTTAACCGACTTTGTCATGCTGACCGAATACGCCGCCGATATTAAAGCCAGCTGTGCCTTCCCGCCGGCCACGCTGAGCAACGGCATTGGCGAATACGTATCCAATCTGGGCCTGACCCAGCTGCGCATTGCCGAAACCGAAAAATACGCCCACGTTACCTTCTTCTTCTCCGGTGGCCGCGAAGAAGAATACGCCGGCGAAACCCGCATTCTGGTGAAATCCCCGGATGTAGCCACCTATGATCTGCAGCCTGAGATGAGCGCCCCGGAAGTGACCGACAAACTGGTCGCTGCCATTAAAAACCGCGAATTCGATCTGATCGTCTGCAACTACGCCAACGGCGATATGGTTGGTCATACCGGCGTTTACGACGCAGCGGTAAAAGCCGCCGAGTGCATCGATGAATGCATCAGACGCGTGACCGACGCCCTGCTGGAAGTGGGTGGCGAATGCCTGATCACCGCCGACCACGGCAACGCCGAACAGATGCTGGATGACAATGGCGAAGCCATGACCCAGCACACCACAGGTCCGGTTAACCTGATCTACGTGCACGACCGTGCCGAAGCCGTACAGCTGAATGCGGGTCGTCTGTGTGACGTGTCGCCAACCCTGCTGAGCATGATGGGTCTGGAGCAGCCGGCAGAAATGGACGGCAACAGTCTGGTCAGCTACGGCAACTGATATGAAATCACTGTTGCTGAGCGGCTTCTGCCTGGCGCTGTTGTGTCTGCCGGCGCAGGCCGACGACGAAGCGAAACTGGATGCGCTGAAAACCGAAATTGCCAAGCTCGAACAGTGGCTGAACTCAGCAAAAGATGAGTACAGCCAACTGAACGATGCGCTGCGTAAATCGGATAAAGACATTGCTGAGCTGAGCAAGCAGATCGAGCAGACCCGTGCCCGCCTGCAGGAGGAGAAAGACCGCCTAAAAAAGCTCAGACAGGAGCAGGGACAGCTCCGTCAGCTACAGGACAAACACCGTCTGCACCTCGCTGAGCAGCTGCGCGCCGCCCAGCGTATCGGTTCAGAAGGGCCGCTCAAACTCCTGCTTAATCAGGATGATCCGCAACAGGCGCAGCGTATGCTGCGCTACTTCAGTTATTTCAATAACGCCCGCATTGAGCATATCAACCAGATTCTGGCCGAACTTGAACGGTTGGATAATCTCGCCGAGCTGATTGCACAGCAGGAACAGCAACTGCTGAGCACCGAAAAAAAGCTGCTGGATAAAAACCGCGAAATGGCAGCCAGTAAGCAGGAACAGCAACAATTACTGGCTAAACTCGCCGGGCAGATGAAAACCGAACAACAGCGTCTGAGCCAGAAACAGGCCGACCGCAAACGTCTGGAAGCCCTGCTTAACGAAGTTCAGACCCTGCTGGTCAACAGCCCGCGTAAAGAAGATGCCCGGCCGATTACCGCTCTTAAAGGCAAGCTGCCGCGCCCGGTCGATGGCCGCGTACTGCATGCCTTTGGCAACCGCAACAATGACAGCATGACGCGCTGGGAAGGCTGGGTGATGAGTGCCCCGGAAGGACTGCCGGTGCGTGCCATTCATCATGGCCGGGTGGTGTATTCCGACTGGCTGCGCGGTTTTGGTTTAATCACCATTATTGATCACGGCCAGGGCTATCTGAGCCTGTATGCCCATAACCAGACACTGCTGCGCGATGTCGGAGCCTGGGTCAATCAGGGTGACAACATTGCCACCATCGGCCGCAGTGGTGGCAGTACGGAACCGAATCTGTATTTTGAGATCCGTTATAAGGGCCGCCCGCAAGACCCGGCTGCCTGGCTGAAACGATGATGTCAGCGGCGCTGCAGCCGCCTTAACAGGTTCTGACTTTTGTGCCATTCTTCAACGCATTGACCTGAATTGAGTATCCCCATGTCGTTATCTTCTGTTCTGCCCCGCCGTATTTTTCCCTGGTTTGGTTGTACTGCGGTCTGCGTACTCGCACTGGGGCTGACGCCGGTTAATGCTCAACCCGCCGAAGACAGCGCCGCCACGCCTGCTGGCAGCGAGCAGGTACAGCGTCCACAGGGCCAGCTGCCATTGCAGGAACTGCGTAATTTCACCGAAATTTTTGAGCGTATCCGCACCGCCTATGTTGAAGAGGTGGATGATAAAACCCTGCTCGAGTACGCCATCAACGGCATGCTTACCTCCCTTGATCCGCATTCGGCCTATCTGCAGCCTGAGGCTTTTTCGGATCTGCAGGAAAATACCTCAGGTAAATTCGGTGGCCTCGGTATTGAGGTGGGCCTTGAAGATGGCCTGATTCTGGTGGTCACCCCGATTGACGACACGCCCGCACAAAAAGCCGGAATCCGTGCCGGTGATTTAATTGTTTCGCTGGATGGCGAAGCCGTGATGGGCATGAGTCTGAACGATGCTGTGGAACGTATGCGCGGCGCACCGGGTTCTGAGATTACCCTGGAAATCCGCCGTAAAAATGAAAAAGAACTGCTGACCTTTACCCTCGCCCGAGCCGAAATTAAAGTCGCCAGCGTACGCACCGATATGCTCAGCGGTAACGTCGGCTATGTGCGTATTACCCAATTTCAGGAGCACACCGGCAGTGAGCTGGCCGCCGCTATCGAAGACTGGCGCTCCAAAGGCAATCTGAACGGCATTATTCTCGACCTGCGCAATAACCCGGGTGGTGTTCTCGATGCTGCCGTAGAAGTGGTCGACAGCTTCGTCAGCAAAGGTCTGATTGTGTACACCAAAGGCCGCACGCCAAGCGCCGAAGTCAGCTATTCCGCCACCAATCACACAGCTGCAGGCGACGTGCCGGTGGTGGTACTGATTAACGGTGGTTCGGCATCCGCTTCAGAAATTGTTGCCGGTGCACTGCAGGACCATCAGCGTGCCGTGATCGTCGGTACTCAGTCGTTTGGTAAGGGCTCAGTACAGAGTGTGCTGCCAATCACCGAAGACCGTGCCGTTAAGCTGACCACCGCGCGTTATTTCACCCCCAATGGCCGCTCGATTCAGGCACAGGGCATCAAGCCGGATATCTGGGTGGAACAAAGCGAAGTAACCCCTTACGAACAGCGCTTTTATAAAGAGGCCGATCTTCCCGGCCACCTGAGCAACCCGACACGTAAAGAAGAAAAAACTCAGGATAAAAACGCTAAAACCGCCGATACAGCGACCAGTGCAGACGCCAGCGGCGAGTTGCTGAAAAAAGATTTCCAGCTGTACGAAGCTCACACCCTGCTGCGCGGCGTTACCATTCTCAGTCCCCGTCCGGAGGCCTGATTGCTGCAACGCTGCTCCCGGCTGGCTACGGCCAGCCTGTTCACCCTGCTCAGCCTGATTTCAGCCTCTGCAACCATGGCCGCTCCCCCACAGGCCAGCGCCGAGTTATTGCTGATTATCGACGATATCGGCAATAACCACCGCCTGGGTAAGCGCACGGTCGGACTGCCCGGACCGCTGAATCTCGCGTTTCTGCCACATACGCCTTATGCCGCAGCACTGGCCGAGGATGCCTTCAGTGCGGGCCATGGCATTCTGCTGCATGCCCCGATGGCCAATGAAAAAGGCGCCCGCCTTGGCCCTGGTGCCCTGACCAGCGGTATGGATCAGGCCAGTCTGCAACAAACCCTGACCGACAATCTGGCGGCCATCCCCCATGTCCAGGGGATGAATAACCATATGGGCAGTCTGCTCACCCAGCAGTCCGATGCTATGCGCTGGGTGATGCAGATCGCCCAGCAACAGGGACTGTTTTTTGTCGACAGTCTGACCAGTCCGAAAAGTGTGGCTCTGGAACAGGCCAAAGCGGCTGGCATTCCCGCTCTGGAGCGCGACGTTTTTCTCGATAATGACATCCGCCCACAGGCACTGCATCGTCAGTTCGGGCAAGCTCTGCATCTCGCCAAGCGTCGCGGTTATGCCGTTCTGATCGGCCACCCTTATCCCGAGACACTGGACTTTCTTGCCCGCGAGCTGCCGGCTCTGGGCATCCGGAATATCCGCCTGACCCGTATTGATGAGTTTTTGCAGCAGCGTCTGTGGCAACCACTGGAAAGCCCGGCTCTGGCTCCGTCACGCTACCTGCTGCGTACCAACGGCAGCAGCCTGCAGCCCTGATAATCTTCTCCCGGCAAGACTTCCGACCGTAAAAGACTGTAAATAGCCGTGTTTTGGTACGCCACGATACTTGTACGTTAGTTTTGTTTTGGATAATCTGGGCAGGATTTTGTGAGGGGCAAATAATGATAAAAAAACTCAGCACCGGCCTGCTGCTTGTAATCGCCTGCAGTGCCAATGCCACCGATGACTACAGCAAAGAGCTGTATGATATTTATTGCACGGCCTGTCATGCCGTCGCCGCCTCCGGCGCACCACAAGCATTTACCTCCGAATGGGACGACCGGCTCGACAAGGGCATCACCACCCTGGTCAATAACGCCATTAATGGTATCGGCAATATGCCACCCATGGGGACCTGTGCAGAGTGCAGTGCCGAAGATCTGGAAGACATCATCCGTTATATGGCACAGGAGCAATAGCCGTGAATTTTGACCGTATTCAACTTAACCGTCGCAACCTGCTGAAAGCCGCCGGCGCAGGTCTGGTTGCCGCCGGTACTGCTGGCTGCAGCTCCAGCGTAAAACCTCAGGAAAACCCAGGCATCATCGGCAAAGACGGCAAGCGGGTGCTGCCATGGAGTAACTGGTCCGGTAATCAGCACTGCCAGCCGAACGAGCGCCTGGTACCACGTAACGAAGACGAACTGCTGAACATTCTGCGTAATGCCACCCAGCCTATCCGCAGTGTTGGCTCTGGTCACAGCTTCAGTGCACTGGTACCAACCGATCAGACCCTGCTGTCTCTGGCACGCCTGCGTGGTGTCGAAAACATCGACAGCGACGCGATGGAAGCCGACGTCTGGGCCGGTACGCGCTTGTCGCAGATCGGCGACAAGCTGTGGGAACACGGCTTATCCACCATCAATATGTCTGACATCGACACCCAGGCCTTTGGTGGTGCACTGGCAACCTCGACTCACGGTACGGGTAAAGAACTCGGCACCCTGTCGACCCATGTTAAAACCCTGCGCATCGCCAATGCCGCCGGTGAAATGCTGGAATGCAGCGCCAGCCAGAATGCTGACCTGTTTAATGCCGCCCGTAACAACCTGGGTGCTCTGGGCGTTGTAACCAAAGCCCGTATTCATGCCGACAAAGCCTATTATCTGAAAGAACACAGCTGGATGATGTCGGAAGACGAAGGCCTGGAACGCGCCGAAGAATTGCGTGATGCACACCGCCATTACGAAATGTATGCGCTGCCGCACAGCGACTATATGCTCGGTATTGCCATCGATAAAATTGATCCGTCCGAAATTCCGGCCGATCAGCCTGAACCCAGCGGCGATGCTTATGAAGCCTTCCGCATGATGTCGAACCTGATCGACTATATGCCATTCGCCCGCAGCTGGCTGGTGAACTTTGGCGCCGGTGGTGTGGAACCTGAAACCCGTTACGGTAAATCGCACGAGATTTTCGGCAACCTGCGCGATATCCGCTTTAACGAAATGGAATACACCGTACCGGCTGAAGTGGGGCCACAGTGTCTGCGCGAAATTCTGCAGACCATTAAAAAGCAGAATATTCCGGTGATTTTCCCGATCGAAGCCCGCTACATTAAAGGCGACGATGTCTGGCTGAGCCCGTTTTATAAGCGCGATGGTTTTGCCATCAGCTGCCATAATTTCCACGACAAGGACTACAAAAAGTACTTTGCCGCGATCGAACCGATTTTCTGGAAGTACGATGGCCGTCCACACTGGGGTAAAATTCATACGCTGAAAGCCGCTGAATTTGCCGCCCGTTATGAACGTTTCAATGACTTCCTGCGCGTACGTAAAGAAATGGACCCACAGGGACTGTTCCTGAACGACCATCTGCGTTCAACGCTGGGGATTAGCTGATTTAATAATTGCAGTAATTAATCATCCGATAACAAATAAAGCCGGCAACTGCCGGCTTTATTGTTTATCCCATCAGAAACAGATAATCCCCAGCCGAATGCGGATTTATATTCATCAATCACCCCAAGGCTGCTATACAGGCTCGCCACTTCTTATCTCCGGCACACTTCTGGTAAGCTTGGCCGATGAAATTCGTGCTATTCCGTTTATTATCAAAAATCTTTTTACCAGCGTTCAGGCTGTTATGCCCTGTTGCGCTTTTACTCACCTTGTCATCGTTAACGGTTGCGGCTGAAGTTAATCAGGAGACAGGGCAAGCCATTCCGCTGGTCGTGACGTCAACGGTTCAGCCCTGGGGATTTTCTGATACAGAGAAAGCCAATAAAGGCATTCTGGTGGATTTTCAGAACTCGCTGTTTGCCCGCGCCAATATTAAGTTCAACAACCAGCTGGAGCCCTACCCTCGGGTAATTCAGGATATTGAAAAAGGCGACGCCGACATTGCTGTTATGTTTGTCAGTCCACAGGCTGAGCGTATTGCTCACTCACTGGGGTTCGTGCTCAACGAACGCATCGTTATCGTGGTAAAAGCCGGCAGTAAAAAATACCGCTCGCTGGATGATTTTAATGGCCAGAACATTGGTCAGGTACGCGGCTCAAAATATGGCCAGGCCTTTGATACTCATCCGGGCATTACCCGGGTCGCTCTGACCGATGTTGAACAGGGATTAAAAATGCTGCTGGCCGGGCGTCTGGATGCCATGGCCAGCACTGAGCATTCGCTGCTGTTTGCCATGTACAGCGCCGGTATCGATGCCGCCGCCGTTCAGCTGGCGTTGCCATTATTTACCGCCCGCGCCGACCTCTATGTCGCCCATCATGCGCTGCAGGCAGAGTGGGTCAAGCCATTGCGGCAGACACTGGAGGCGATGCGCCGTGATGGCAGTCTGACAAAAGCGCTGTATCAGCATAAATACTGGCCTTACGACAGCTACTGTTTCAGCGACGGTGACTGCCTCAGCGGCCATCAGGTCAGTGGCGACTGAAACGCCCGCCAGCCTTTCAGCGGCCGTCGTACTCCTCACCAAACAACGTGCTCATCTGCCGCTGTGGTTTCTCATTAATATTGGCTTTACCGGCTAAATAGCGCTCACGGAAAACTGCAAAATACTCTGCCAGCGCCTGCGCAGCAGCGTGGTCTTCGGCCAGTTTTAATATCTCCACACCGACCTCAGCCGTGCATAACTGATGCAGATGTGCGGCTTCGCGCAGCTGATATTCCGAACCTTTTTCCGGCTGAATGCCGAGCACCGGCAGAGTCTGCAGATAGGGGCTGCGGAACATTTTTTTCGCTTCACGCCAGGTGCCGTCGAGCATCACAAACAACGGAATTTTGCCCTGCTGCACGGCTGGTAATTGCGCCGGAGAATGAATACAGCGTTCGGGCTGCGCATACTGATGCGGAAACACCACAATCGGGGCATAACGCTCATCCTGCAGCAGCGCCAGTAACTCAGGGTCATGCACCGTCCGCTGCCACTGGTAGGCGTAATTATCGGCCACCACATCGGCAATCAGCCGCCCGGTATTACTCGGTTTAAATACTTCACCGTGATACATGATAAAAACAAACGCGCTGCGGCTGCTGACTTCCGGTCGCTCAGCACAGATGCAATGGCTGACGCCCAGCAGACACTGCGGACAACGCACGGTTTTGCTGCCGCGCGCCAGGAAAGCACGGCGGGATTTCGCCAGTTCCTGCAGGCGCAGGTCAGCGACAGAGTTACGATGCATTGGCGTTGTTACCCACAGGCGAATAAAGAAAAGGCGCGCATTCTACCCTGCACAGGGGCTAACGCGAAGATGGCTACAGGCTGCGCCAGAGCTCGGGTAAACCCGCTACAGAATCCAGCAGGTATTGCGGCTGCAATCCGGCACTGTCGGCGTCTTCGTCACCCGGCCGGTATTTGCCGGTACGCACCAGTGCGCCGTGAATACCACAGGCCTGAGCGCCCAGCACATCACCGAGGCGGTCATCACCGATCATCAGGGTTTGCTCTGCCGTAACATTAAGCGCCGCCAGCGCCTGCTGAAAAAACGAGGCCGCCGGTTTCCCCATCACCAGCGCCTGCCGCCCAGTCGCGTATTCCAGTGCCTTAACAAAGGGGCCGACATCCAGCTGCAGCCCATCGGCGGCAGCGAAATAGCGCGTCATTCCTAATGCCAGCAAGGGAATATCAGGATCAGCCATCAGCACCCGGAACGCCTGATTCAGCACCTCAAAGGTAAAACCGGTACCCATATCACCGATCACCAGCGCCTCGGTATCGTCACCACCGCTCAGATCAAACATGCCGAACTCGCTGCACACCGCCTGCGGTAACAGCACATGCAGACGCTGCTTACGCTGTTGCTGCAGCCACAGCCGCGCGGCAATCGGCGGGGTAAGAATATCGGCTTCGGCAGCGGCAATGCCCGCAGCCTGCAGATCGGCTGCAATACGGCTGGCGGGTTTGGAGGTGGTATTGGTTAAAAACCGGTAAGGAATGCCCTGCTGCTGCACCCAACTCAGGGTTTGCGCAGCACCGGGCAGTGCTGCGCCTTTAAATAACAGGACACCATCGATATCAAAGAGAACCGCCTGCATAACGCCTCCTCTGCTGTTCTGTCTACCCGTTCTGTCTGCCCGTTCATCTGCGACAGAATCATCACCTGAATAAACAGACTACTACAAGCTGCAGCAGCCAGCAGAAAACTGCGTTGATCTGCTCAGCGCTTCTCAGTCACACAGACCATCGTCCGGTAACAAATGCTCGTAACGGGCGTCGGTCAGGGTGCGCAGGAAGCAGACGATGGCCTCGGCATCGGCTTGCGTCATCTGATCGCCAGTATTCAGCTCGGTGAAACTGATATTGGCATTCACTTCCGGTGCAGCCCAGGCGACACCGGTTTCCGGGTTAATGGCATTGGCCGGATTGTTAAAGTGATCGTAGAACAGCACAACGGTTGTCAGATCCTGAAAAATACCGTTATGCATATAAGGCCCGGTAACGGCAACGTTGCGTAACGTCGGTACCTTGAATTTGCCATTCTGCGCGCTTTCAGCCAATACACCACCCAGGCCCAGATCAGGCTGGTTCACACCATTACGGCTGCGCACCGCGGTATTCTCCGGCACGCCAATATTGTGATACTCAAAACCGGTGAACAGTTCGCCACTACGGCCCTGACTGAGACGCATATGACAGGCCGAACAGTTGGTATCGGTTTCAGAGAAAAACAACGCCTTACCGGTGGCCGCTTTGCTGCCCGGTTCATAGGTGTAAGCACCGGTCAAGGAGCGGTCATAGGCGGAATCGAACGGGTAAAACGTATCGCTGAATTCAAAGGCCTGAATGGCTTCCGTCATTGCGGTATAGGCAGCATCGGTATCGTTAAACACATCACTGCCGTACAGAAATTCAAACGCCGCCACATAGTCTGCATTTTCACGCAGACGATCGACCACGCTGGCTTTATCGGGCATGCCCATTTCCAGCGGGTTTAACGGCGGACCACCGGCCTGAGCAGACAGAGTGGCGGCACGGCCATCGTGGAATTGTCCGCCCAGATAGCCGCTGTAATCAGCCAGTTTGGTATTAAAGCGGGCTCTGCTGCCGTTTTTGAAAGCCGGTGAAAATGCGGCGTACATTGCCGTCGGGGCATTACGATCCCCCAGAGAAACACCATCAGCGCCGGTAGAGACTGCAACAACCTTGTCACCGGCATTCTTCCGGCTGTCGATAAAGGCATTGCCCGGGTTATGGCAACTGGCGCAGGATTGCTGACGATTGAACGACAGGTTTTTATCTGAAAACAGCGATTTTCCCAAAGCGATCAGGGTTGGATCATCAATCGCCGGGGTGGTCGGAGCCGCCTCTTTGTCGCCGCTGTCACTGCTGCCACCGCAGCCCGTCAATACCATCACCAGGGCAAGAATCGCCCAATTTTTTACTGCCATAACAACGCCGCTCACCGCAGAAACTTATCAGAAGGCCGGAGTTTACTACGAGCGGGTTGATATAAAAAAGGTATCTATGTCAATCTAATGGCTCTTGCAAATCATTAGCATTTACATTACTTTGCGTTCCACTCTGAAGAACCGGCGTTTCTGCGCCACGCTTACTCTGCACTCATAAGGAATTATGTCATGCGCCTTTTGCCTCTTGTTACCTGTATTACAGCCGCGTCCATACTGTCAGCCTGTGGCGGCTCCTCCAGCTCTGACTCTGACAGCACCCTGGATAATGCGCGCAAAGTGCTGAACACCAATGCTGAGATTGCATACGCTGTGTACAGCGATTCGGTTGACACCGCCAAAGCGCTGCAAACAGCCATCAACGAACTGGCAACTGCGGCAGCCAATGCTACTGACGCAAGCGATACAACACTGATCGCAGCCCACAAAGCAGCGAAAAAAGCCTGGCTGGTTGCCCGCGAACCTTATGGTCAGAGTGAAGTTTACCGCTTCCGTAACAGCCCGATTGATTCAACCGACTACAGCAGCGAAGACGGCCCGGAAGGTGCAATCAACGCCTGGCCATTAGGCGAAGCACTGATCGACTACGTTGAAATCGGCGGTGACTTTGATAACGGCCAGATCGATGCTGCGACCACACTGACCAGCGTCGGCACAAGCACCACAGTGACCGTCGATGGTGTTGATCGCACGCTGAACGTAATCGACGCAGCGCAGGCCCAGTCCGACAAACGCAACAACATTATTGGCCGCCTGAGCGTTGCACAGATCGAAGCTGACGCAGACGATGATGGTATTGCCGATATCCTCAGTGCCTCAGAAGAAGGGGATGGCCGTGACGTGATCTCCGGTTACCACGCCATTGAATTTATGCTGTGGGGTCAGGACCTGAATGATGACGGCGACGTGACCACCGGTAATGACCGCGATAGCGCCGTAAAAACCCACGATGCAGCCAATCTGGCCAGCGGTGGTCTGCGCGGTGCTTTTGACTTCGTTGAACCGACCTACGGTGACCGCCGTCTGGCTTTCCTGAAAGTCGTAACGGCCAAACTGGTGGCCGATCTGGAAAGCGTACAGGCAGGTTGGGCGCCAGGTGCCAGCTACCGTACAGCTTTTACCAGCGTCAGCAATGAAGCGGCGGCGAAAGGTAAAATTACCGAAATTCTGACCGGTATGGCGACTCTGTCTCAGGGTGAGCTGGCTGGCGAGCGTATGCAGATTTCTTTCGCGGATAACTCTCAGGAAGACGAACACTCCTGCTTCTCTGACAACACTCACCGCGATATCTGGCTAGATGCCGAAGGTGTGTCTAACTCGTTCTATGGTCAATACGCCGGTTACGACTCCACCCTGAACGGTACTGACGATGTGACCACCCGTGCTGTTAACGGTTACGGTCTGGATGATTTCCTGAAAGACGAAGGTAAATCAGAGCTGGCCAACGAACTGAGCGCGCTGCTGGCAACAACCGAAGTTGCCTACAAATCCATTGATACCAAAGCCCGTGCCGGTGAGCCGGTCGACGTTCAGATCATGGAAGCCAACAACAATACAGGGACGCCCATGGCCAACACCATTCTGGCGCTGACCGCTCAGGCGAACAAAATTGCTGAAGTGGCCACCCAGTTGGATATCAACGATCCGGTACTGGATCCGGACGGTACTGCCTGCAATACCACCAATCCAACCTCCAGCTGTGACTGATCAGAGGGAATACTTCAGAGCATGAGCCGTATATTGCCTGAAGCCGTAACACGCAGAAGCCAGGCGGGATTTTCCCGACTGGCTTCTGCATTATTGACGGCCCTGTGTTTCGCCCTGCCGCTCACGGCCTGTTCACCGGACAGCGGCATCAATCCACAACTGCCCGGCGGGAATGGCAGTACCCGCTCAATCCGCTTTGCCGATCTGGAGCTCCCTCTCAGCACCCTGACTCAGGAACAGCTGCCGCAGTTTCATGCGGGTAAAGCACTGGCACACCAACCCTGGGTGAAAGCGCCAACCATTACCGATGCCCGTGACGGACTCGGTCCGCTGTACAACGCCAACACCTGCCTGGCCTGCCATATGGGCGGCGGGCGCGGCATTCTGCCAGCCTCTTCCAGCGTACCGGTGTTCAGTGCGTTATTACGCCTGAGCGTAGCCGCGGACAACACCAGCAACAGCACGACGGCAACCGTCCTGCAGCAGGAAGGAGTTATCCCCCATCCGCTCTATGGTGACCAGCTGCAGGTTCAGTCCACCGCGCTCAGCCACGAATTGCGTCATAAAAAACCGGACGCCATGAACGCAGCAGATGAAACAGCCCCCGAAGCCTATCTGTACATCAACTGGCAGCCGCAATTATTCCGCTACTCCGATGGCACTCAGGTAAACCTGCGCCGCCCCGAACCGGTGGTGAAATATCTGGCCTATGGTCCGCTGGGCGAGGCGACTCATGTCAGCCTGCGGATTGCTCCGGCGATTCACGGTATGGGGCTGATTGAGCAGGTACCGCAGCAGGCTATTGATGCACTGGCCGACCCGGATGACCAAAACGGCGATGGTATTTCCGGCCGTGTGAACCGGGTCTGGGATGCCCGCAGTCAGTCAACACAACCCGGACGCTTCGGCCTGAAAGCCAATAAGCCAACGCTGGAAATGACGGTTGCCGGAGCCTTTGCCAACGACATCGGTATCAGTAATCCGTTATTCCCGTCGCAGCCATGCACCACCGCCCAGCAACGCTGCCAGCAACAGCTCAGCGGCAATAACGCCGATGGTTTTGAATTACCGGACGCCCTTCTCTCTCTGGTGGTCGATTTCAACCGTGCTCTGGGTGTACCGGCACGTTCTGCACAACAGGTCAGTGCAACAGACGCGGGGGCCATACTGTTCAGCGACAGCGGTTGCAGTCTGTGCCATCAGCCGTCTTTTACGACCGCCGGCGACGGACGTTTTCCGCAGTTAGCCGGGCAGAAAATCTGGCCATTTTCCGACTTTTTATTACATGATATGGGCCCGGATCTGGCCGATAACCGCAGCGATTTTCTCGCCAGTGGCCGTGAATGGCGCACCGCGCCGTTATGGGGAATGGCCTCTGTTCTGTCCATCAGCCAGCGCTTTCATAAACAAGCCGGACTACTGCACGATGGCCGTGCCACCAGCGTCGAAGAAGCCATTCTCTGGCATGGTGGCGAAGCTGAAGGTTCCCGTCAGAAATTTATTGAGTTATCTCAGACTGAGCGTAAGGCTCTGTTATCGTTTGTGGAGTCTCTTTAATGAATCACCGTTTTTTAGCGGACGCATTAATTACCCGCCGGACAACATTAAAAGCCCTCGCCGGCCTCAGTGCCGCCGCACTGGCCGGATGTGAAAAATCATCCGCAACCGCACCGGGTGAAATGTATTTATCGGCACAGGGACGGGATGATGCTCATTTCGCTCTGAGCTGGATTAATCAGCAGCACAACGCGGCTTCTGTTTTATCCGGTTTCCGCGGACACGGCGCAGCGCAGCATCCTCTTGAGCCGTGGCGCGTCGTGATGTACTCCCGTCACCCCGGTATTTATGCCATGGAAGTGGATATCCGTTCCGGGCAGATAACACACAGAATTGAAAGCCCGGAAGGCCATTGCATGCACGGCCACGGAGCCTTCTCTGCCGATGGCCTGTGGATGTACAGTACAGAGTCAGATTACCGCAGCGGTGAAGGTAAAATACTGGTCAGAGACAGCCGTAATTATCAGCTGGCCGGTGAATTTTCCACCCATGGTATGGGGCCACATCAGATGCTGATGATGCCCGATCAGCGCACTCTGGTAATTGCCAACGGAGGGTTACGCACCCACCCCGATGCAGGCGGTGCCATTCTCAACCTCGACACCATGGATTCATCACTGGTGTATATCGACTCTGCCAGCGGTGAGCTGACCGGCCAGTACCGGCTGGATGAGAACAAAGCCAGCATACGTCATCTGGATGTTGCCGCAGACGGCACCGTTGCCGTTGCCACTCAGGTACAGCGCAGTGCCATGACAGATAATCATCTGGTATTTCTGGCGGCGCTGCACAAACCGGGCAGCGGCGCATTAATGCCACTGCATGCGCCAGACAGCCTGATGTCCAAATTCAATGATTACATGGGCAGCGTTGCAATCAGCCAACACGAACGCATCGCCGGTTTCACCAGCCCGCGCGGAAATCTGGCGGCATTCTGGCATCTGGATTCCGGCGAGCTGGCCGGATTTCATGCTTTTCATGATGTGTGCGGCCTGACTACAGCAGAGCAAGGACGTTATTTTGTGTTATCGAACTCCGCCGGTGAAGTCCGCTACATCAACGCGTTATCCCTGCAGGAAGAACGCAACCGCCGCCAGCAATTCGCCGGCATGCACTGGGACAACCACATGTTTACCTTTAATATTCGCGACCTTAACGCCTGACACAGCAGATTGATGATGAGAAATACTATTCGCATAAGTGCAGCACTGGTATTACCACTGCTGATCAGCAGCTGCGGAGGTGACCGCAGCAATGCTCCGTTAACGGTTTCTCCTGGCTCCATTCAGAAAGCCATTACCGAATTTACCGATCAAAGCCTGATACCGGTTATCGAAGATTTTAAACAGCAGACGACCCTGCTCAACACTCAGGCACAGAGCTTCTGCACCACGAGCCCGGATTTAAGCACGCTCACCACTCTGCAAAATCAATGGCAGGCGACAACCGCCGCCTGGTACAAAGTGCTGCCATTTAAATTCGGTCCGCTGGACGATAACCTGCTTGATCCCCGTTACCGCTATATCGACTATTTCCGCGAACGCGGCCGTGATCGCAGCGATGCTGTGCGCACCAAAATGGCGACATTTCTGGCTGGCAGCAGTGAATTTTCAGCCGAATTTTCTCTGGCCTATGAAGTCGGTCTGATGCCACTGGAACTGGCATTATTTGAAACCAGCGCCACGCAAAGCACAGACAACAGCGATATTCTCAGTGAGTATGGAGCCGGCAACCGCAAATGCACGGTACTGACCGGGCTGACCTCCCGTCTGGTGGCCGATGCCAATTATCTGCTGCAGGGCTGGCAGAACAGCTATCTGAGCAGCGATACATCCTACCGCGACCTGTTTACCGGCAATCAATTAAGCGACGGCAGTCAGGCCATCGATACGTTGCTGGTTTCTGTGCAGGAATATCTGGATTATCTGCCCAAGCGGGATGTGATCAGTGCCGCTTCGCTGATCGCTGACAATGGCTGGGACAATGCCCGCAGCAGCATCGATATGATCACCCAGATGCTGCAGGGCAAAGACAATACTGAGCTCAGTATTTTCGGCCTGATGAATGCTTCCGGGTACGACGTTGCCGCCAACAACATCAAAGGGACATTAATTCAGGCCAGGTTGCATCTTAACCAACAGGATGCCGTTTCCTTTTACGCGGATTCAGCCACTCTGGATGGATATTTTAAACGCGATATTCCCGATGCGCTGAAAATTCAGCTGGGCATCAACTTTACCGACGGCGATTAATTATTAAATTATTTTATAAGGGCAGATAGTCAATGAAAGCCAACCTGAAAAAACACGCCGCCCTGTTAGCCGGTGCGGTATTACTGGCCAATACACAACTGGCTCAGGCTGATGATCAGCAAACCATTATCGAGCTGCAGAAACGTATCGAACAGCTTGAGCAAAGTATGAACGAACGCCTGAATGCAATGGCCGACAGCATGGACAGCGCCCAACAATCGTCCGGCGCGGCTAATAAGGTGCATATCGGCGGTTATGGCGAAATGCATTACAACCATCTGGATGCCGATGGCACCGATACCCGCCAGATTGATTTACACCGTATGGTGCTGTTTTTTGGCTACGACTTCAGCGACCGCGCACGCTTTGTGTCTGAATTTGAAGTCGAGCACACACTGGTCAGCGATGGCGCCCGTGGCGCGGTAGAAATTGAACAGGCCTATGTTGAACTCGACCTGATGAGCAATATGCAGTTCCGCAGCGGTGTGATGCTGATGCCGGTCGGCATGATCAACGAGACCCATGAACCACCAACATTTTACGGTGTTGAGCGTCCGGTAATTGAAACCACCATTATCCCGACCACCTGGTATTCTGCCGGTATCAGCCTGACCCACCAGCTGGATAATGGCATCAGTTACGACCTGATGATTTCCGAAGGTCTGAAAACCGACGACCCGACCTACAACAGCGACGCCGATCCGTTTGATCTGAAATCCGGCAAACAAAAAGCATCTTTTGCCGATGCCTTCGATCTGGCCGTTACCGGGCGTGTCGTTTATCGCGGCAGTGCCGGTCTGGAACTGGCAGCTTACGCGCAGTATCAGCCGGATCTGGATCAGAGCGCAGAAATCTCTTATGCCGACGATGCGACACTGGTTGGCGCCCATGTGATTTATCAGCTGGGTGATATCACCACCAAAGCGCTGTACGCCCGCTGGGATTTAGGCGGTGATGCCGCTGACGCTGCCGGTAAAGCCGTACAGGATGGTGGTTACGTTGAAGTGAATTACCGCCTGAACGAACAATGGGGATTTTTTGCCCGCCAGAGCGCCTGGTCACAGAAAGATGATATGAACGCCAGCCAGAGCGATGCCGGTGTTAATTATTACCCGGTTGAAGGCATTGTGTTCAAAGCCGATATCCAGCAACAGAATAAAGACGCCGGTAACGCCGATGGCTTTAATCTGGGGATGGGTTATATGTTCTGATCGGGACTTCTATTTAAAGAGAGTTCTGAGACTTGTCATAAAAAAATGCCGGTGCGGTTTTCCGCCCCGGCATTTTTTATGCCTGCCTGTTGCTGTGACGTAAAACCGGGCTCAGAGCCAGCGCATACGCCGGAACAGCCAGAGTAATCCAACTGCCAGAAATCCCATAAAACCGAGCAGGATAAAATAGCCATCCTGAAATTTAAGCTCAGGAATATACTCAAAGTTCATACCGTAAAGCCCGGCGAGAAAACTCAGTGGTACAAAGATCGCGGTAATCACCGTCAGTACGCGCATGGTACTGTTCAGCTGATGCGAGGTAATGGAAATATAACCATCCACCAGATCACCGCAAAGATCATAAAACATCTGAGTCAGACTGTGCAGGCGCTCAAAACGATCATGCAGATCGTTAATCACATGGCGCATGCTTTCATCGTCCGGGAAAAAGGCATATTCCCCGGTGCGTAACTCGTCGGTGATGTTTTTATGGTAATTAAAGGTACGACGTAACTTCACCAGCCGTGATTTATAATTCATCAGCTCACGCATATGCTCGTCACTGCCCGCTTCTGACAGTTCATCTTCGAGCTCACCCAGACGTTCTTCAAAGGCCAGAATATTATCCAGATAGATCCCGGCCGAGGTGTGCATAATTTTCAATGCCAGCTGTGCCGGACTGCGCTGCAGATAAATACCGCCATTATCGGCCAGCAGACGATCGATACTCTGGGCAGCCTGAGGATGACGGGTCAGCAAAAAACGTTCACCGACAAAAAACGACAGCGACTGGCCGGTATAATTCAGGCCGGCATCAAAACCTGCAATACCACGGTAGAGAATAAAAATATGATCGGAAAACTCTTCCAGTTTCGGCGGATGACGGTCACGCAGGGCGTCTTTGATGGCCAGTGGATGACAACCAAAGGTCTGTAATATATTGCGTTCCTGTTCGGCATCGGCCTGCTGACTGTCAACCCAGATACGGCTTTCAGGCTGCGCCAGCCAGGCATCAATCAGCTCGGCACCGCCACTGCTGATCTGGCCCTGTGCGTTAATTAATATTGTCCTGATCACAGGTTTCTCCTTGCCGATAGGGCGATACATAAGCGTCAGAGACAAAGGTCGGGGAAAACCGCTGCTCAGTCAATGCTGTTACTGCTAGTGCCTTGTCAGAACAAAGCCATCTGCTGTCCGGCCAGGGCGGTAAAATCATCGTCGATGTAATGAAAAATAGCATCCGCCGTGGGTTTCAGCTGCTTTTCCAGATAATGATGATAATCCGCCGCGGCACCTGCACTGCCATCCAGCCAGACCGGTTCCGGGCCGTTAACCGTCCAGCGATAGGTAATCCAGCCGCCACGCTCAGCAAAACGCGAAGGTAACCCTTTTAATGCCAGCCATTGCTCCAGTTTGGCCGCAGCCTGGGCATGGGGCGGAATATTTTTCTGATAAGCCGGTAACGGCCGGCGCAGACGCCGGCGATAAGTCAGCAGATGATCCAGCTTGCCGCTCAACAATCCCTGAACCTGTTCGCGCAGCCAGTCCTGATACGGTTCCTGCAAAAAAATACGGCGGTATAACTCTGTCTGAAACTGGCGCGCCAGCGGTGTCCAGTCGGAACGGACCGCTTCCAGTCCTTTAAATACCAGTTCGCTTTCACCGCTGTTATTTTTTATCAGGCCGGCATAGCGCTTTTTGCTGCCGGTTTCTTCCCCGCGGATAGAGGGCATAAAAAAGCGCCGGTAATGGGTTTCGTATTCCATTTCCAGAAAGCTGTCGATGCCAAATTCCTGCGGCAAACGTTCAGCCCACCACTGATTCAGTTCGCGTACCAGACGCTGACCAATAACGTCCGCTTCGGCATCGCTGACACTGCGCTTGAGCCAGACAAAGACCGAATCGGTATCGCCATAAATCACATCAAAGCCCTGCTCTTCAATCCAGGCTGAGCTCTGCTGAATAATCTGATGGCCGCGCAGGGTAATGGAACTGGCCAGACGGGTATCGTAAAACCGGCAGCCATCGGAACCCAGTACGCCATAACAGGAAGCCATAATCACTTTAATAGCCTGACTCAGGGCTTTATTACCGGCTTTTTTCGCCTGCTCGCGCTTATCACCCAGTACCCGGATAAGTTCCGGCAGAATATGTTGCTCTTGATGAAACTGCGCACCAAAAAAGCCGGGCACAATATCGCGGGCTTCGGTGCTTTTTTCCGCCAGGCGCAGGCCTTCAGCCAGGCCCATAGGATCAATTTTAAAGGTGCGGATAATCGACGGGTACAGACTCTTAAAGTCCAGTACCAGCACATGCTCAAATAATCCGGGGCGTGAATCCATCACATAACCACCAGGGCTTTTCTGTGCGTGGTAACCTTCGCCAATATTCGGCGCCACAAAACCTGCGCGGTGCAGACGCGGCAGATACATATTTTCAAACGCTGCGACCGAGCCCCCCATACGGTCCATGCTGAGGCCGGTCATATGGGCACGTTCGATGGTAAAGTTCAGCAGATCAGCCTTTTCAAAAATCCGCCAGACCAGTTCGCAGTCTTTCAGGTTATAAGCCGCCAAAGCGGCTTTATCATGAATAAATAAATATTCGATATCACCGCCGCGGTCATCGCTCTGCAGCAGCTTGCTGTCACCGAGAAAATACTGGGCAACATCATTCAGGGCAAAACTCTCAAACTGCCAGGTGGCATTACGCAGCAGGTCGATGCCGTCAAGCACAACCCGGCCGGCAATATGCAGAAAAATCCGGTCGGGATTATTGGCACTGACCCGCCAGCTTAACTCGCTGCCGTCACGGCCAATAGTGAATGGAATGTTGTGCTCGGCGCATTTGCGCCGTAAAAAATCAAAATCGAACTGAATAACGTTCCAGCCCATGATAACGTCCGGATCGTATTCGGCAATTAATTGCAGAAAACGCCGCAGCAGCGCCGCCTCATCGGCCACTAATTCAGGAGAGCCATTGTCGTCAGTAGTGGCGGCAGCATCTGAATCGCCAACCATTACCACCTGTTGCCAGTCATCGGCATAAAAGCCGATGGAAAACAGCCGGTCAGGCTCTCCGCGACGCGGAAAAGAGGTTTCTATATCCAGCGATATACAGCGGAAGGCGGGCAGTGTGGGAAACGCCGCCTGCCCGGCCGGCAATGCCCGTAAACGTCCGCTCTGCTCATGTGAAAACGGCCGTTGCTCATCTGCGACCAGTCTGTCGGGCAGCTGTGCTGCGCCATAAATAAAGCGTTCCATCAGATAACGGTCGGTGGGGCGGATATCCACCTCGCGGCAAATAATGCCCTGCTCAAGTAAAACATCACGCCAGCGGTAGGTATAAGACGACGGCAGATAACAGGCGCTGGCCGGTTGTGCGGCAAAACTGTGCAGCGGCACATCGGCAATGCGCACCGGCCAGTTGAGGGTACGGGCAATATCGGCAGCACGTGCCGCATGTTCACGGTCAATAAAACACACCGCCGGCTGACGGATCTGCTGACGCACAGGTCCGCGCGCGGTATGCCACCAGAACGTCAGTACGGTGTGCAGGCCATCGTCTTGCTGCAGGTCGGTCCAGCTGCTGGTCAGCAGAAAAGCGTTGTTCATAGGGCGATCTATACTTGAAAGAACGGAGTTTACCGTAATTAAGGAATAACCTATGCCTACTCCCATCATAAGTCAGGATCCCATGTACCAGCTGCTGCGCAACGACGATGTGCAGGGCTTTAATAAAGCGCGGGATAGTGGCAAAACCTGTGACCTGCGGGGCTGTGATCTGCGCGGCCTGGATCTGCGCAATATCAACCTGAAAGGCATCGATCTTACCGACGCCTACTTCCGCGGCGCCGACCTGCGCGGCATTGATTTCCGCGGCTGCCGTATGGATGGTGTCAGCCTCGCCAATGCCAAAATCAGTGGCTGTTATTTTCCGCCCAGCATTCCGGCCGAGGAAATTCTGCTGTCAGTCAGCCACGGCACCCGGCTGCGCGATCAGGCACAATAAACGCATTGCCGCCCGGCCTCCTGCCGACAATTCAGCCAGTTATAAACCGGAGGTTGATCTGATCGTACCTTTTGCGCAAATTCCGCAGCCGCAGGTTCAAGCCCGCGGGGTTTTGCTGTACATTCCTGAGATCAATGACAGGATTGCCCGAAGAGGCAAAATGTGGGGGATAGCATGTTTCTGGTCGGCAAACCATCAGACACCATCGAACAGTTAATTAACCGGATTTCACATCTGGTACGACTGCTGCTGGAAGGGTTTGAACTGAGTAATACGCCCATCACACTGGAGGGTGTCGACGATCTTTATGAGCATTTCGACCGCGACCAGTTTTTTCTGATTCAGGACGGCATGCTGCATCTGAGTAAAAACGGCCAGAATCTGGTCAGCTTTGACGAAGGTGACCTGATTGGCATCATCCACTCCTTTGATCTGCCTTTACCAGTACTGCGTACCGACGAATACGTTGAACTGATCCCGATTGACCGCGACCGCTTCCTGCGCCACGTCTATTCCGATAAACGCCGCCAGCATTACTGGAGCCACTTTCTGGTGTGCCAGAATGCCCTGCTGCTGAACTATCTGGCCGATACCTTCAAAACCCAGGTAAGGCCAACCGCCGGCTTCCAGAATATTCAGCCCGGCGATGTCATTATTCAGCAGGGTGATCCCGCTGAGCATGTCTACACCATCATCAGCGGTGAAGCGGATGTGTTTGTTGATGGCGTCAAAGTCGGCGATATCGGCGAAGAAGAAGTCTTCGGTGCCATGGCGGTATTTACCGGCGAGCCTCGCAGCGCCACCGTCATCGCCCGCACACCCTGCACCATTATGGCGGTTCCACAGCATGACTTTATTCTGCTGATCGAAGCTCAGCCTAAAGCCGCGGTGAATCTGATTGAAAACCTGGCGCGCCGCATCACACTGATGAATCAGCAGCTGATCGACAAAGAATAAGCACCACGCTCAGCGGGAAACAAAAAAGCCGTGACAGTTTTCTGCCACGGCTTTTTTGTGCCCTGCATATGCTCAGGAAATATTTTCAAATATAAATGAGAATTATTATTGACAACTCTTTTGAGAATCATTATTGTTTACTCATCGACGTCAGAGATGGCGCCGGTGTTCTACACCTCATTCTGTTGTCGGGGTGAAGATCTCTCTCATCAAGCTAATCACGGTTGCTTTGCCCCTCTCTCTTTAAGAGCCGAGGGGCGTTTTTTTATCTGCTGTCCACGCCTGCTTACTCACACCCAGTGCAGGTAATCCCCCTCAAGCACCGTCTCAACGCGGAAGGTGTCACTGACCTGCTCCGCCGTTAATACTTCCCGTGCCGGCCCGTCCGCCACCAGACGACCACAGCAGAGCAGCAGCACCCGGTCGGCATAGCGCCGCGCCAGATTCAGATCGTGCACCACCATCAGCACGCTCTTACCCGCGGCCGTCAGCTGGCGAATATGGCTCATACATTGCTGCTGATGGCGCAGATCGAGCGCGCTCAGAGGCTCATCCAGCAGCCACAGCTGACTGTCGGCCTGATTCACCTGAATCCAGCTGCGCGCCAGCTGACAACGCTGTTGTTCACCACCGGACAACAGACGTACATCGCGCCCGGCCAGATAAGCGATATCCCAGGCCCGTAAGGCGCCCTGCACCTGAGTACGCAGTGCTACCACCGAGTCGCTGTGCGCCAGGCCACCCAGCTGCACCACCTCGCTCACCGACAGCGGAAAATTCATCGGGCTCAGCTGCGGCACCAAGGTGACCCGTTGCGCCCAGTCACGACGCTGCCAGTTACAGGTATCCTGCTGATTAAACTGCAGCATGCCACGATCAGGCTGCAGCATACCGGCCAGCATGTTCATCAGCGTCGATTTACCCGCCCCGTTGGGGCCCACCAGCATCACCAGCTCACCGCGGGCCAGCTGAAAACCGACATCATCCACAATGGCGGCACCAGCGCGGCTTAAGCCCAGCCCGGAAGCCTGAATCAGAGTCTCAGGGTTCACCATGCCAACCTCTTCTTCTCGCGGATCATCAGCGCAATAAACAACGGCGCCCCCAGCAATGTGGTGACGATACCGATCGGCAGTTCCGCCGGCGCCACAATCACCCGTGACAACATATCCGCCGCCACCAGCAAACAGCCGCCCAGCACCACCGCCAGCGGCAATACCCGCTGGTGCGCAGCACCGGTTAACAGGCGGGCAATATGCGGGCTGATCAGGCCAATAAAGCCGATCACACCACTGGCCGATACCGCCAGTGCCACACAGAGCGCAACCCAGATGACGACCTGCCACTGCAGACGACTGACCGAAACGCCCAGCGAGCGGGCCTCCACTTCGCCCAGCAACAGCGCATCCAGATTGCGTAAACGTTTTGGCCAGAAGATCACCGCGCCCAGCAGCACCGCGCTCATCGCCCCGACCCAACCCCAGTTGGCGCCGGATAAACTGCCCAGCGACCAGAAGGTAATCTGGCGCAGCGCATCGTCACTGGCCATATACGACAACAAACCAATCAAAGCTCCGGCAAGAACATTCACCGCTATCCCGGCCAGAATCAGAAAGCTCATGGCGTGCAGGGAATTGCCCTGCAGGCCGAGACGCAATACCAGCAGCAGTGCCACCACACCACCGGCAAAGGCGGCGATGGGCTGCGCCCAGTAAGGCAGCGCCAGACCCGCGGCCTGCAGCACCACAAACACGGCTGCCGCCACCGCCGCACCACCGGATACACCGATCAGCCCCGGATCGGCCAGCGGATTGCGCACCATGCCCTGGATCAGTACCCCGGCCCAGGCCAGCAAAGCCCCCACCAGAAAGGCCATCAGCACCCGTGGCAGGCGGATCTGCCAGAGAATGGTCTGGCCAACATCGGTATACAGCAGCCAGTCCAGACTTTGGCTGCCACTGGCCAGGCCAAGCAGAATAAAGATCAGTGGTAGCAGCAGGCATAACAGCAGGATATGCTTGCGCCGCTTCAGGGCGGTGTTCATCGCAGGAATTAACTCAGGCTGCAGGAAAGAATATGCGGGCATTGTGCCACACAGACACAATTGCGGAAGGACAGAGTAAAGGTTTTGAACTCGAAGGCCAGTCGGTCTTTGTTGTGCACAAACAGGGACAGTTCTTCGTGTATCACAATCAGTGCCCGCATCTGGGCATTAATCTGGAATGGTTACCGGACCAGTTTCTCGATAGTGATGGCTGCCTGATTCAGTGTGCCATGCACGGTGCGTTGTTTCTGATTGAAGATGGTCAGTGCATCGCCGGCCCCTGTCAGGGCCAGCGTTTAAGAGCCGTTGCGCATGAAATCCGCGATGGACGGATCTGGGCCGATCTGTAACGCCGCAAGCGGCCGTTACTTTTTCAGTTTATCGATACCGTCCTGCAGTACATCCTTACCGCCTTCCAGTAAGTCAGAGCCACCGTCTTTCAGGCGATCCATCAGCGCATCGGATTTAAACGGGTTAGCGAACGGATCACGGTCACGGATCAGGTTGGAACCAATCCAGGCGCCCAGCAAAAGACCAATAATGAGAATAATAAGATTGCGTTTCATCGTACTTACCTTGTTTTTGTAATCAGTTGTGCCATTGCTGCAGCATCAGCCAGCAATATCGACCGGCAAACACTGCCCCAGCTCCAGGCCGCTGGCATCCGCATAAAACTGCGCCTGATAAGCCAGTACCTCAACGCCCTGTGCCACCACCTCGGCCAGCGCCGCGGCATAAGCCGGATCAATGACCCGCGCCGGGCGTACCCGCTTAATGCCCTCGTGCGGTACGCAGAATAACAGCAGGGTACGATACCCCTGCTGACGTAACTCGGCCAGACGGCGCAGATGCTTCAGACCACGGGCGGTCACCGCATCCGGAAAACTGCCCCAGCCATCACTGGCCTGCGGCTGATCTGGCTGAGGGTAATCAAGCAAAGTAACACTCTTAACCTCAACATACACCGCGGGTTCTTGCGGCTGCTGTGGCTGCAGCAGAAAATCCAGCCGCCCGTCTTCAACTTTAGGCTCCGGCAGAATCTGATAATCCCCCGCCAGCTCAGCAATGCGCCCGGCGGCCAGTGCCTCAGCCACCAGCTGGTTCGGGCGGGCGGTGTTGATACAGGCTTTATAACGCCCGGCAACTTCCACCCATTCCCAGCTGTAACGGTATTTGCGTTTGGCCGCGGCGCCGGATGGCAGAGAGTCCCACAACCATACGCGACTGCCGGGTTCGGCACAGTGTTTCATCGAGCCGGTATTGGGGCAGTGGGCGGTAATTTCCTCACCACTGTCGAGCACGATATCGGCCAGAAAACGTTTATAGCGTTTGATCAAACGCCCGCCGACCAGCGGCGCATCGTAATGCATCAGCGTGTTCCGCCCGCTTGAGTGAGCCAGCTCTGCAGGCGGGCAACCGCTTCCTGCAAACGTTCAAGGCGGGTGGTAAAGGCAAAACGCACATGGCTTCCGGCTTCGTGTTCACCAAAGTCGACGCCCGGCGTAATGGCCACGCCGGTTTCACGCAGCACCTGTGAACAGAAGCTCAGACTGTCGCTGGTAAAACGGCTGGCATCGGCATAGATATAAAACGCGCCGTCGGGTGCGACCGGCACGCCAAAACCCAGTTGCGGCAGAGCTTCAAGCAGGTAATCACGGCGTTCGGCCAGTTCCGCCCGGCGCTCCTCAAGAATCGCCATCGTCTCCGGCTCAAAAGCCGCCAGCGCGGCATATTGCGCCGGCGTCGGCGGTGCCAGAAAAAGGTTCTGCGCCAGGGTATCCAGGTCCGTCACCCAGGACTCCGGCACCACCGCCCAGCCCAGGCGCCAGCCGGTCATACCGAAAAATTTGGAGAAGCTGTTCAGCACCACCGCATCATCCGCCACCGACAGGACCGTCTGCGGCGCACTGGTGTAATTCAGCCCCTGATAGATTTCATCCACCCAGAGTTCGCCCTGCTGTTCACGTACAGCCGCCGCCAGATCACTAAGCTCATCCAGCGACAACACGGTGCCGGTCGGGTTGGCCGGTGACGCCACCAGCGCCACTTTGGTATCTGCCGACCAGTGCTGACGAATATCGGCCGCCGTCAGCTGAAACTTCTGCGCCGCACCACAGGGCAGCAGCTGCCCGCGGCCTTCAAACACCCGGGCAAAGTGACGGTTACAGGGATACCCCGGATCGGCCAGCAACATCTTCTGCCCAGGATTCAACCGTGCCGCGGTCAGCAGCAGCAAGGCACCGGAGGCTCCCGGTGCCAGCACAATACGCTTTGGGCTGATGCTGACACCAAAACGGCTGTAGTAATAATCCGCCAGTTTCTGGCGTAATTCGGGCAATCCCAGCGCCGGGGTGTAGCCGGTTTTGCCGGCGTTCATCGCTTTGATGGCGGCATCAATCATCGGCTGTGGGGTCGGGAAGTCAGGCTCGCCAACCTCCAGATGAATAATGTCCTGCCCCTGCGCCTGCAGCGCCTGGGCTTCGGCCAGAATGGCCATTACCTGAAAGGGTTTGATATCCGCACAACGGCGGGCAGACGAAGAGAAATCAGGGGTGGCCGGGGCCTGTTCGGAGGACATAACAACTCAACTATCAATAAATACAGATAAAAACGGCTAAAGAAGACAACAAAATAACCGGCCTATTGTGCCAGATGACTGACTGGCAGCAACCAAAGCCAACAAAACCCTGCGGAAATAGTTGGCGCTTGGCAGGTTATCTGATAGTTTCCCCGCCTTATCATTTGGAGCCCAGGGAAGAAAAGTGTTGTTTTCCCGGGGCGCATGGACCCGATGTCCGGTTAAACCGGTTTACCAGGTGAGGCAGTAACGCAATGCCGCAAGATAAAAAAGAATTTGCCCTGTCCGATTTCACTCCTTACGAAATTGGCAAAGATGAAGAATACATGAGTGATGCTCAGCTGGAGCACTTCGCAACTATCCTGCGCAACTGGAAACAGGAGCTGATGGAAGAAGTGGATCGCACCAAAGAGCACATGCAAACCGAACTGAATAACTACGCCGATCCTAACGATCGTGCCAGCCAGGAAGAAGAGTTCAACCTGGAACTGCGCACCCGTGACCGTGAGCGTAAGCTGATCAAAAAGATTGAGAAAACCATCGACCTGATCGGCAAAGGTGACTACGGCTACTGCAGCGCCTGTGGCGTAGAAATTGGTATTCGCCGTCTTGAAGCCCGCCCTACCGCCGATCTGTGCATCGACTGTAAGACGCTGGCTGAAATCAAAGAAAAACAGCTGGGCGTCTGATCCGGCTGAATGCGCGACCGCCAGCGGCGGTCGCGCTTTCTTTTTCCTCTGATGACTGACCCTTTCATGTCAGACACTGCCGTCATGGCCAATCCCCTTTCTTCTGTTTCTTATACCGGCCGCTTTGCGCCTTCTCCCACCGGACCATTGCACTTCGGCTCACTGCTTGCCGCAGTGGCCAGCTATGTCGATGCCCGTGCTAATAACGGCCGCTGGCTGGTACGCATCGAAGATCTCGACCCTCCACGCGAAGACCCCTCTGCCGCCGGTGCGATTCTGCATATTCTCGATGCCTACGGCCTGCACTGGGATGGCAAGGTACGCTATCAGAGCGAACGCCATGAGGCCTATCAACAGGTACTGCAGCAACTGATCAGCAACGGTCTGGCGTTTCCCTGCCAGTGTTCGCGCAAGCAACTTGGCGGCCTGCCGCATCAGGGGAATTGCCACTGTAAGGCAACAACGGATATCGCCTGGCGTTTTCTGTGCCCGGCAGGTGAGCTGTGCTTTGGCGATGGTTTACAGGGCCGCTGGTGCAGCGATCTGACACAGGATATTGGCGATTTTGTTATCAAACGCCGCGATGGTCCCTGGTCGTATCAGCTCGCGGTGGTCACCGACGATATTGATCAGGGCATTAGCCATATCGTGCGTGGTATCGATCTGATCGACTCCACCGCACGCCAGATCCTGCTCTACCACGCGCTGCAGCACCCCCTGCCCTGCTACAGCCATATACCGGTGGCGCTGGAGGCTAATGGGCAGAAGCTGAGCAAACAGAATCTGGCACAGCCGCTGACCACAGAAAATATCAGCCAGACCCTGTGGATGGCGCTGAGCTGGCTCGGCCAGCAACCCCCGCCGCAACTGCAGTCATGCTCGCCCGGCGAACTGCTGCACTGGGCAACACAACACTGGCAACCACAGGCACTGACCGGCCAGCGCGAGCGCCCGGCCCCCGAGGGCTTTCAACGCGAAGCGTCTGCCGGCTGAGAACTTTGTGGTACGCTTGCCGCTTTCATTTACGACGGCCTGGTTATGTACGATTACCGCCTTGGATTGGCACTGTTGGTGGGGATTTATCTGTTTTCCCCCATCATGATGGACTGGTGGCTCGATGACCGCGGCGCCTGGTATCGCCCCTTTGCAATCTGGTTGTTACTGATCGGCTTTTATATCTGGCTGAATCATAAGCGGGGTGACGATGAGCTTTAGTCTGGGTCAGCTGGGGCTGATCGTTTTAGGCTACCTCGGCGCACTGTTTACCACCGCTTATGCGGTTGAACGCGGCTGGGTCCCGCGCCGCTGGGTACGTCACCCACTGGTGTATATTTTCTCGCTCGGCGTGTATGCCAGCGCCTGGGCGTTTTATGGTTCGGTGGGCATGGCCAACCAATACGGCTATGGTTTCCTGGCTTATTACCTGGGCATCTCCGGCGCCTTTGTCATGTCGCCAATCCTGCTGCGTCCCATTCTGCATATTGCCCGTATTTATCAGCTGGGATCTCTCGCCGACCTGCTCGCCTTCCGCTACCGCTCGCGTCTGGCCGGTATGCTGGTATCAGTGTTTACCCTCGCCGTCGTGATTCCGATGCTGACGCTGCAGATCAGTGCCATCGCCGATACCCTGCATTTGCTCAACAGCGAGTGGCCGGTGACCACGCTGGCATTCGGCTTCTGTGTCACCATGATTATCTTTGCCGTACTGTTCGGCGCGCGTCATGTTTCACCGCGGGAAAAACACGAGGGGCTGGTCTTTGCCCTGGCCTTTGAATCGCTGCTCAAACTAACCGCCATTCTGGTGCTGGCCGGTGTGGCGTTGTTTGGTATTTTCGATCAGGTCGGTGGTCTGGAGCAGTGGCTGATCGATAATCAGGATCGCCTGTCCAACCAGCAGATTACCCTGCAGGAAGGGCCGTGGCGCACGCTGTTGCTGGTGTTTTTTGCCGCGGCTATCGTCATGCCACACATGTTCCATGTGACCTTTACCGAAAACGTCAACAGCGATGCACTGAAACCGGCAAGCTGGGGGTTCCCGCTGTTTCTGCTGGCCATGAGCATGGCCGTACCGCCGATTCTGTGGGCCGGTATTTACCTGAATGTACAAACACCGGCCGAGTACTTTGCCATAGGTATCGGCCTGAAACTGGAATCGCCGTTTCTGGTCATCCTGACCTTTGTCGGCGGTCTGGCCGCCGCTTCAGGCATCATGATTGTGATAACCTTGGCCACCGCCGCCATGTTCCTCAATCATCTGGTGCTGCCTTTCCACAAGCCCAGTCCGCGCCACGATTTTTATCGCTGGCTGCTGTGGATGCGGCGCTCGCTGATCGCCGGCATTCTGCTGCTGGCTTACGGCTTCTACCGTTCCGTCGGCGCCGATCTGGATCTTAACCGCCTCGGTATTCTTGCTTTTGTCGCCGCGCTGCAGTTTTTACCCGGCGTACTGGGATTGCTGTACTGGCCCAAGTCCAACCGCAAAGGTTTTCTCGCCGGTCTGATCGCCGGTATTCTGGTATGGATCTACGGCATGCTGCTGCCGTTTTCTGAGCTGGCGCTGGGCTGGAACGTACCGCTGCCACTGGCGGCCATTGATGAAAGCAACTGGCATCTGGCCGCGCTGTCAGCCTTTGCCATCAACCTGTTGCTGTTTGTTTTGGTGAGTCTCAGCAGCAAACAGAAGGCCTCGGAAATGTCGGCTGCTGAAGCCTGTTCCATTGACACCGTCTCACGCCCCAGCCGCCGCCCTTTGATTGCCGGCAACTCCAACGATGTGATTATGTCGCTGAGCAAACCGCTGGGACGCTACGTCGCCGAGCGCGAGGTCTATCAGGCCCTGACTGACCTCGATCTGCCTTCTTACGAAGACCGTCCCTACGCCCTGCGCCGCCTGCGCGCACGTTTAGAGGCGAATATTTCCGGCCTGATGGGACCAACTGTGGCGCACGATATCGTCAGCCGCTACCTGCCGTTTCAGGAAAATGCCGAACTCAGCGAAGACATTTATCAGATTGAACAGCGTCTTGAAGGCTTCCATGACCGCCTCAGCGGCCTCGCCGGCGAACTGGATAACCTGCGCCGCTACCATCGCCAGACACTGGAGCGTCTGCCGATGGGGGTATGCTCACTGGCTGACGATGGTGAGATTCTGATGTGGAATCAGGCGATGACTGAGCTGACCCAGATTGATGCTGCTCAGGTCACCGGCTCACATCTCAGCCGTCTGCCACCACCGTGGAATACGCTGCTGCAGGATTTCGTTCTTAACGAACCCATGCACGAACACAAAAAGCGTGTCGATATCGGCGCCCGTCCGCGCTGGTACAGTCTGCATAAATCAGTAATCAAGCCCAGCGGCGGCCAGCCCGGCGGTATTGTCGTGCTGATGGAAGATCAGACTGAAACCCAGTTGCTGGAAGACGAGCTGATGCACAGCGAGCGTCTGGCATCCATTGGCCGTCTGGCGGCCGGTGTGGCCCACGAGATCGGCAACCCCATTACCGGTATCGACTGTCTGGCGCAGACGATCCGCTACGAAACCGATAACCCCGAACTGCTGGAAATGGCTAACCAGATTCAGGAGCAGACCAAGCGGGTTACCCGTATCGTGCAATCGCTGATGAACTTTGCCCACGCCGGCCACCACTCCACCGAACATGAACCGGTCAGCCTGGCGCATGTTATTGACGAAGCCATGCAGCTGTTGCGTTTAAGCAAACGCAGCCAGGACATTGCCTTTATTAATGAGTGTGCCGGTGACGTGATGGTGCTTGGCGATGATCAGCGCCTGGTTCAGGTATTTGTGAACCTGTTAAGCAACGCACGCGATGCCAGCGGTCCCGGTCAGAACATCCGCGTTACCGCCGATACCGACGAACATCAGGTGATATTAAGAATTATCGACCAAGGGCACGGCATTCCCGCCGATAAAGTCGACCGTATTTTTGAGCCTTTTTTCACCACCAAAGACGTCGGTAAAGGCACTGGACTGGGGTTGTCACTGGTGTATTCCATCATCGAAGAACACTATGGCCACATCGCCATTGAAAGTCCGGTCGCCGACGGCCGCGGCACTTGTGTTAAAGTCAGCCTGCCACGTTATCATCACATTGAAGAATCGGAACCCGTTGCATGAGTCACATCCTGGTTGTTGAAGACGAAGCCATTATCCGTCAGTCCGTGCGCCGCCTGTTGCAGCGCCACGACTACGAAGTCACCGATGTGGATTCCCTTGATGCCGCCAAAAATGAAGACCTGAGCCGCTACAGCCTGATCATCAGCGATCTGCGCCTGCCCGGCGGCATGGGCACCGAACTGGTCGAGCTGGCCGGAGACACTCCGGTACTGATCATGACCAGCTACGCCAGCCTGCGCTCGGCGGTTGATGCTATGAAGATGGGGGCCGTGGATTACATCGCCAAACCCTTCGACCACGACGAAATGATTCAGGCAGTACAGCGCATTCTGAAAGAATCCAGCCTCAGCCATAAGCCAACCAACACCGATCTGCGCAAAGAAGTCAGCAAAGAATATCCGGTCAGCGGCATTATCGGCAGCTGCGAGCCTATGCTGCTGCTGTTCAAAAAAATCAGCAAAGTAGCCCCCACTGACGCCACTGTCCTTATTCAGGGCGAATCCGGTACAGGTAAAGAGCTGGTCGCACGGGCACTGCACAATCAAAGCCGTCGCCATAACGCGGAGATGATTTCGGTTAACTGTGCCGCCATTCCTGAAACCCTGATTGAATCGGAATTGTTCGGCCATGAAAAAGGCGCCTTTACCGGCGCCAACGCCATGCGTCAGGGTCTGGTCGAAGCTGCCGATGGCGGCACCCTGTTTCTGGATGAAATCGGTGAACTGCCACTCGAAGCTCAGGCGCGCCTGCTGCGCGTATTGCAGGAAGGTGAAATCCGCCGCGTGGGTTCAGTACAAAGCAGAAAAGTCGATGTTCGCCTGGTTGCTGCAACCCACCGCAATCTGAAAGATCTGGCCAGTCGCGGCGAGTTCCGTGAAGACCTTTACTACCGTCTGAATGTTGTTGAGCTTCATCTGCCGCCACTGCGCGAGCGTGGCGACGATGTGGTCGAAATTGCCAATGCCATGCTGACCCGTGCCTGCGAGAAAATGCAGCAACCGCCGATGCATTTTACCGCCGAAGCCACCCAGGCTATCCGCCAGTACAACTGGCCGGGTAACGTGCGCGAGCTGGAAAACGCCGTCGAACGTGCTGTGATCCTTGCCGATGATGACAGCATTCAGGCTGATCTGTTGGGTATTGATCTGTCACCGGATCGTTATGTCAGCCCGGCGATGCGTGAAAATCTGCTGCAGAATGAACAATATGGGCCAGTTGATGGTCAACCCCAGCAGGGCGATCTATCTTTGGACGACTACTTTGTGCACTTTGTGCTGGAAAACGAACACAACATGACCGAGACCGACTTGGCGCGTAAGCTGGGCATCTCACGCAAAAGCCTTTGGGAGCGCCGCCAGCGTCTGGGCATTCCACGCAAGAAGAGCGGGAAATAAACACCGCTTCCGCCAGCATCACCACGATGTCATCTGTATCACAAAGTGTAACCTTCGGGTTACACCCCTCTCAGAAATCAGTCATTTACCGCCACCACTGGTAACACTTTAGTGGAACGCAATTCGGGCCAACGCTCTTAAAAATCCATAAGCTACTGATTTTAAAGGATTTTTAAAGAAACCAATTAGTTGGCACGGCATTCGCTATATAGTGAGCAAAGCAATAAAAAATGCGCCTCATAAAATAAAAATAAAAAAACGAGCGCGACAGGCCAGACAATAAAAATAAAAACGGCCGCTGAGTTAAAAACAATAATAACAAGCCCCGACTCACTGAAAGACGATTGCTTTGCCCGCGACGCAGCCGGCAAAGCAATCATCTCTCTTATCTGCAAGACCCCAGTACTGCTGCCAACTCCCCTCTGAAACAGCCCCCGTAACAAAATTCTGTAACAGACCCGGACAATCCCGCCCGTCCTCAGCTCTCGTCAGTATTTTCAGCGCAACCAGCAATAAACCGTAAAAACCAATACTTTCCCCTGACTTAAAAAGCGTCAGCCACGACCAGAAGCGACGTCATCCCAAATAAGGTTACACACTGTTACCTAGAAACATCTTTTGTTACCTCAGGCCTCGCTCCAAGTAACACTTTAGTCGAAGTCTCGGGTAACAAACGTCACGTAAAATGCATAAGACATTGATATTAAAGGACTTTTAAAAACTGGCATGGCGAATGCTATATAGATATCAGAACACTGAGGCGAACAATAAAAATAACAAACGTCCTGAGTGCAAAACCGGCGACTTATAAAAATAACAAAGCGCCGGGCAAAACGGTCTTCGATAACAACAACAATAAAAGACCGGTGTTATGAACACGCTGTTTTGAATGCACAGCTCTTGGCTGTGAAGAATAAGAAAAATAAAGGGCAGGAACCTGTCCATTCAAAACAGTCGGTTCGCCTGGTTGAAAATAACAATAATAAAAAGAGAAGACTCACAAAGCCGCCAATGCGGCTTTTTGTTTATCTGCCCCCCGCAAACAGACTTCGCGGCCATTGCTGGCAGACGAGGCTATTCAGAGGTTCCTTAAATTCAGGTGAACCGTTACACTCGCCTGCTTCTTTGCAAGACTAAGACTTCTCAATCCGTGAAACGGCCAACCAATTTGATCAAATCTGTTATCCGCCTGTTCGGCAAAAAGAAACCACGTACCGATGTGCAGCTGACCATCGTGCCACGTGACGAGCACAGCATCAGTCGCAGCAACATCAGCGAAAATGCCCTCAAAGTACTGTACCGGCTGAACAAAGCCGGACACCAGGCATTGCTGGTTGGCGGTGGCGTTCGTGACACCCTGCTGGGCCTGCATCCAAAAGATTTCGACGTAGCAACCGATGCCACCCCTGAACAGGTTAATCAGCTGTTCCGTAATTCCCGTCTGATCGGCCGTCGTTTCAAGCTGGTGCACGTGGTCTTTGGCCGCGACGTGATTGAAGTAGCCACTTTCCGCGCCCCGCCCACTGAGGAACACTCCAGTAAAATTGCCGCCAAGGGCGATCAGGGCATGATTCTGCGTGATAACGTTTACGGCAACAAAGACGAAGACGCCGTACGCCGCGATTTCACCATCAACGCTCTCTATTACGATATTGCCGACTACAGCGTGCATGCTTATGCCGGCGGTTGGGATGACCTGCAAAACCGTCGTCTGCGCCTGATCGGCGATCCGGAAACCCGTTACCGCGAAGATCCGGTGCGTATGCTGCGCGCCATCCGTTTTGCCGCCAAACTGGATTTCAGCATTGAGGCGCATACTGCCGAGCCAATCCCGGTGATGGCCCCATTGCTGGAACAGATTCCGGCCGCACGTTTGTTTGAAGAAATTCTCAAACTGTTTCTGCACGGCAAGGCGCTGGATACCCTGCGCCTGCTGCGAGAGTACCAGCTGTTTGGCCCGCTGTTCCCGGCCACCGAGCAATGCCTGCGCGATGATCCGCAGGCTCTGGTCATGGCCGAGAACACCATGCGTAACACCGATGAGCGCATCCGTGCGGGTAAATCGGTAACACCTTACTTCTTCCTTGCTGCCCTGCTCTGGCCACCGCTGGTGCGTATCCAGAAAGAATTTGAGGCCAAAGGCATGCCACCGCACCCGGCGCTGCAGAAAGCGGCCGACCGGGTTCTGGCGCAACAGATTCAGAGCACCGCCATTCCCAAGCGCTTTTCTATCCCGATGCGCGAAATCTGGGAAATGCAGTTACGTCTGGCACGTACCCAGAGCCGCAAGGCCGAAGACCTGCTGACCCACCCGCGCTTCCGTGCCGCTTATGATTTTGTACTGCTGCGCGAGCAGTCCGGCGAAAACCTGAATGGTATCGGTGGTTTCTGGACACGCCTGCAGCAGGAGCATCCGGATCTGGTACAGAGTCGTCCGCCACGCGATTTCGAACGTACAGGCGACGCTGACGGTCAGGGCGAATACAAAAAACGCCGTCGCCGTTCTCCGCGCAACCGTAACCGCCGCCCACCTCAGGCTCACTGAGCGCCCGGCTGGCCATGATTCGCTGCTTTATTGGCCTCGGTGCCAACCTTGACGATCCTGCCGCGCAGATCACTATCGCTCTGCGCGCGCTGGCCGCATTACCGCACAGCCGCCTGCTGCGCTGCTCTTCACTGTACGGCAGCAAACCACTGGGGCCGCAGGATCAGCCGGATTACATGAATGCCGTTGCTGAGCTGGAAACCAGTCTCGAACCGCTGGCCATGCTGGATGCCCTGCAGGCGCAGGAACAGGAACAGGGGCGCATCAAACGCCGCCACTGGGGAGAGCGCTGCATCGATCTCGATCTGCTGTTGTACGGCGACCTGACCATGCGCAGCGAACGTCTGAATATCCCCCATCACGAGATGCATAAGCGCAGTTTTGTACTGTTGCCGCTGACTGAAATTGCCGCCGATCTGCACCTGCCCGATGGCCGCGCCATTGCTGGGCTGACGCCGGAATTCGGTGGTGATCTGCAACGCATCGGGCCACCGCCACAGGTTTGTTGACTGCTCTGACAGTTGACTTATAAGCGCCAATCCGCACCATACGCCCCAGATTTGTTTCTAAACGAAACGCTGTAACCGGAGAATGACCATGAGTCCCATCAGTATCCGCTCACTGCAGGCAATGAAAGCCGGGCAGGAAAAATTTTCGGTCCTGACCGCCTACGACGCGACCTTTGCCCAACTGGCAGCCGATGCCGGTGTCGAAGTACTGCTGGTCGGCGATTCCCTCGGCAATGTGATTCAGGGCCAGGACAGCACACTGCCGGTTACGGTTGAGCATATGGTCTATCACACCGAAGCCGTTGTGCGTGGCAACCGTCGCGCCAAGCGCCCGGCATTCATCATGACCGATCTGCCGTTTATGAGTTACGGCACGCTGGAACAAGGGCTGGAAAGCGCCCGTAAGGTGATGCAGGCCGGTGCCCATATGGTCAAACTGGAAGGCGATGACTGGCTGATTCCGCTGGTTGAATCTCTGGGCCGTCAGGGTGTGCCGGTGTGCGTACACCTTGGCCTGACACCGCAATCGGTGAACAAATTCGGTGGTTACCGCGTACAGGGCCGTGAAGACGATAAAGCCGAAGCCATGCTGGCCCACTGCATCGCGCTGGAAAAAGCCGGTACCGACCTGCTGCTGCTCGAATGTGTCCCCAGCGCCCTTGCCGCCCGCATCAGCGCCGCGGTATCCATTCCGGTGATTGGCATCGGCGCCGGTGCTGGCACCGATGCACAGGTTCTGGTGATGCACGATATGCTGGGTCTGAATTCCGGTTTTACTCCTAAGTTTGTGAAAAACTTCCTCACCGATGGCCGCAACGTGCAGCAGGCCTTTGCCGCTTATGTTGAAGAAGTTAAATCCGGTCAGTTCCCGGCCGCCGAACACGGATTCAACGCATGATTACCGTTCATACCATCCGCGAACTGCGCGAACATGTGCGCAATGCCCGCAACAGCGGCCGTCGTATCGGGTTTGTGCCAACCATGGGCAATCTGCACGAAGGCCATATCAGCCTGATTGAATGCTCTCTGGCGGCAGACTGCTTTACCGTTTCATCAGTATTCGTCAACCCGCTGCAGTTCAATGATAAGAGCGATCTGGCACGCTACCCGCGCACCCTGCCTGCCGATCAGGAAAAGCTCGCCGCCGCCGGCTGTGACCTGCTGTTTGCGCCCGATGTCGATGAAATGTACCCCAACGGCCAGGACGCACAGAGCATTGTGCATGTACCGGTCGTATCTGAGGGGCTGTGCGGCGGCAGTCGCCCCGGCCACTTTGATGGCGTATCGACGGTGGTCAGCAAACTGTTCAATCAGGTGCTGCCGGATATGGCCTTTTTCGGTGAAAAAGATTTTCAGCAGGTGGCGGTAATCCGCAAGATGGTGAACGACCTGTGCATGCCGGTGGAAATCGTCCCGGTACCAACCAAACGCGCAGCTGATGGCCTCGCCTTAAGCTCCCGTAACGGTTATCTGAGCGCTGAAGAACGGGCGCTGGCCCCGGGCCTGTATCAGACCCTGAGCGAGATCGCTGACGACTTCAAAGCCGGAAAAGACCTTTCCGACAGCCTGAAAAATGCAGAAGAACGCCTGAATCAACGTGGTTTCCGTACCGATTATCTGGAAATCCGCCGTACTTCAGACCTGGCTCCGGCAACACTCAATGACCACTCTGTAGTCGTTTTAGGCGCGGCTTTCCTTGGCTCAGCACGCTTAATTGATAATCTTCAGGTGACATTGAATCAGGCGAATGATTGAGGCATACTTCGCCGCCTTGCGCCCATATGGGTGATAAGTGAACAATTCCGGCGCTGCAGGACCTGCTCCCACAGTGAAGAATCGTCCGAATAGTAAAGAAAGGGTTTACCATGCAATCCATCATGCTCAAAGCCAAGCTTCATCAGGCTCGGGTTACGCACTCGGTGCTGAACTATGAAGGCTCTTGTGCCATTGACGGCAAATTGCTGGATCTCGCGGGTATGCGTGAGTTTGAACAGATCCAGATCTATAACATCAATAATGGCAAACGCTTCACCACCTATATTATTCGTGGCGAAGATGGTTCAGGTATCATTTCCGTAAATGGTGCTGCAGCGCATATGGCTGATGTGGGCGACCGCATTATTATCTGTGCTTACGCTAACTATGACGAAAAAGAGCTGGCCACGTTCAAGCCTAAGATGGTGTACCTGAACGCCGATAACAGCGTCAGCCATACCAGCTTCGATATTCCGGTCCAGGTGGCCTGAGCCCGGCTCACTGCCAGACCAATAAACGCCGCTTTATGCGGCGTTTTTTTATGGGCCATTGCCAACCCAGCCCTCAGCGCAAGTTTTTTGCCCGTTGTTGCCGCCTTCCGTATACTCGCCGCATCTGACTTGTCGTTGTCATCCGACCGTATTTAAGGAAAGTTCATGGCCGTAACAGGAAGCCTGACCCAGTCTGAAATCTGGAAATCGTTACAACAGCATCATGCCGGAATCAAAGACCAGCATATGCGTGACTGGTTTGCAGCAGACCCTTACCGCTTTGAGCGCTTCCATATTCAGGCCGCTGGTCTGAGCCTGGATTACTCCAAAAACCGTATCACCGAAGAAACCATGCGCCTGCTGCTGCAGCTCGCCAATGAGCGGGAACTGCCTCTGCATATCGACAGTATGTTCAGCGGCGAAGCCATTAACCGCAGTGAAAAGCGTCCTGCCCTGCACACCGCCCTGCGTAACTTCAGCGATCGCCCGGTGCTGGTTAACGGCCAGGACATCATGCCGGAAATCAAAGACACCGTACGCCGCATGGAAGAGTTCTGCTGGAAAATCCGCCGCAACCAGTGGCGCGGTTACACCAACAAAGCCTTTACCGATGTGGTCTCCATCGGCATCGGTGGTTCTTTTCTGGGCCCAAAGCTGGCATCCGGTGCGTTAAAACCCTACTGGGATAGCCGCCTGACTATTCACTATCTGGCCAATATCGATGGCTCTCATATCACCGAGATCCTGAAGCGCCTCGACCCGGCCACCACGCTGTTTATCATCCAGTCGAAGTCATTCAGTACTCAGGAAACCCTGAAGAATGCCATGGCCTGCCGCCAGTGGTTCCTGGATAACGGTGGTAACGAAAGTGACCTGGCCAAGCACTTTACCGCGGTGTCTTCCAATATTGAGAAAGCGGTTGAGTTTGGCATTGCCGAAGAGAATATTTTCCCGATGTGGGACTGGGTGGGCGGCCGTTATTCGCTCTGGTCAGCCATTGGTTTACCGCTGGCACTGGCGATTGGTATCGACAACTTCCGCGACCTGCTGCGTGGCGCCTTTGAAATGGACGAGCACTTCCGCACTGCGCCGCTGGAGCAGAATATGCCGGTAATCATGGCGTTACTGGGAATCTGGTATGTGAACTTCTTCGGGGTAAATTCCCACGCCATTCTGCCGTACGACCACTATCTGCGTACCCTGCCGGCCCACCTGCAGCAGCTCGATATGGAGAGTAATGGCAAGTCGGTCACCGCCGATGGTTATCAGGTCGATTATCAGACCGGCCCAATCATCTGGGGCGGCGTTGGCACCAATGGCCAGCATGCTTTCCACCAGTTGCTGCATCAGGGCACGCATTTCTCTCCCTGTGACTTCATCATGCCGATGTGCAGCCACAACCCGATCGACAATTTCCACGCCATGCTGGTCTCCAACTGCCTGAGCCAGAGCCAGGCGTTGCTGCAGGGCAAATCGGAAGACGAAGCCATCGAAGAACTGATCGCCGCCGGCATGAGCAAAGCTGAAGCTATCGTACTGGCACCGCAGAAGGTCATTCCCGGTAACCGTCCGAGCAATACCCTGTACTTCCCCAAATCCAAGCCACAGACCATTGGCGCACTGATCGCTCTGTACGAGCACAAGGTCGCGGCCCAGGGCATGCTCTGGGGCGTAAACTCCTTCGATCAGTGGGGCGTGGAACTGGGTAAACAGCTTGGTAATAAAGTACTGGAAGCGCTGGAATCACAGCGTATTCCGCAACATTTTGACGGTTCTACCAACGGCCTGGTGCGCGCTTACCAGCAAATGCAGGATATGCTCTGATCCTGTCTGATGCCGGAGTATGAGCCCTCATTCATACTCCGGCATGACTTCCGACTCTTGAGTGTGGGTGCTTTCAGTTATTCCCATAAGGACGTACTGACTATCAGGTCAGACAACTTGTCGCATTCCGACTCCTAAGCTATTCCTAATCCTGAGTTTTCAATCAGGATGATGCTGAATGACGCTGTTTAACGGACTATCCCTGCGCTACAAAATTTTTGCCATTGCCCTCACCGGTGCCGCCGGTTTTCTCATTTACCTGGGTTATTCACTGCTCGCGCAGCAGCGCATAGAATCCAACCTGAAGCATATGGAGCAGGTTGCTTTCCCGTTAACCGAAAAAATCGACCGCAGCGGCCTGCTGCTGTTTAAAGTCCGCAATGAGCTGGCCAATGCCGTCGCCGATCTGGATGAAGACCGCATAGCCGAAGCCCGCCGTCATCATCAGGATATGCTGACAACACTGGATGCTATCCGCCAGCTGCTGCCTCAGAACCAGCAGATCCAGCAACTCAGCGATGCCTATAAACAGTACTGGCAAAGCGCCAGTCAGATGGCTGAGGGCATGATTAAAGGCTCTATAGAGCTGGCCCAACTGGCACAACGTGCTCAACAGGCAAACCAGACTTACGATGCTTTCAGCACCATGCTGGAGCAGCTGCGCCAGCAGAATTACCAGAACTTTTCTGCAGAAATTCAGGCCACCAGCGATGAAAGCTCGCGCACCCTCAAGGTCGGCCTGATGATTGCGCTGATTATGATCGCCATGCTGCAGTTCACCGCCTGGTACATCTCCAGCCTGATTACCCGGCTGGTTAACCGTATTGTTCACTCACTGGGCTCAATGGCTACCGGCCACGGCGATCTGACCATCCGCCTGCAAACCCGCGCTACCGATGAAATCGGCAAACTGGTCACCAACTTCAATGGTTTTATCAGTCACCTGCAGCTGCTGGTACGGGTAATGGCTAACTTAAGCCTTGGTGTGTCTGCCGGTTCAGAAAAAGTACTGACCATCGCCACCGCGACCCGCCGTGGCATCCAGCATCAGCAGGATGAAATTGAACAGGTAGCCACTGCGGTCAACCAGATGTCCGCCACCGCCTCCGAAGTCGCCGAGAGCGCCGAATCCGCCGCCGATGCCACCCGCAAAGCCAGCGAAGAAACCAGCGCCTCGCAAAAAGTGATGGAAGCCAATATCCGCGCCATTACCGAGCTGGTGCATGATGTACAGCACGCCCGTGACGTTATCCAGACGCTGGCGAAAGAAAGCGAACAGATCGGCAATGCCTCCAAAACCATTCAGGGCATTGCCGAACAAACCAACCTGCTGGCGCTGAACGCCGCCATTGAAGCCGCCCGTGCCGGCGAACAGGGCCGTGGTTTTGCCGTGGTCGCCGATGAAGTCCGCGCACTGGCCGCCCGCACCGAAGAAACCACCAGCGATATCCAGAGTGTTACCGAACGACTCAACCGCAATATGAAAGAAGCCGTTCAGGTGATGGAGCTCAGTCAGGGCAATGCCCAGAAAGCAGTGGAACAGTCACGTCAGGCCGAAAACTCACTCAACAGCATTATGCAGCACGTAGCCACTATCAATAATATGAACGCTCAGGTTGCCACTGCCGCGGAAGAACAAAGCCAGGTGGCGGCCGAAATCAGCGCCAATATCGTGCGTATCAATGAGGTGTCCGAGAATACCGTACGCGAGGCCAGCAACACCGCCAGCGCCTCCGAGCAGCTGGCCGAGCAGGCCGAACAACTGCGCAGCATCGTAAACGAGTTTAAAGTTTAGGATCGGGTGCCATTCAGCTAGAATAGCCGCCTTATTTTAAGTGCGTGGCAGAGTGTTACTGCTGCCCGCACCTTGTTATCAGGACGGCCATCATGTCTGCACATTCTGCATCCGCACACGCTTCTTTCCATGCCATCGAATGGCGCCAGCAAAGCCTGCATCTGCTTGATCAGCGCGTACTCCCGCACGAACACCGTGTACTCGAATACACCACCGCCGCCGAAGTCGCCGATGCCATCCGCGCCATGGTCGTGCGCGGTGCCCCGGCCATTGGTATTGCCGCCGCCTATGGCTATGCCCTCGACGCTCTGGCCGGCCGCGATCTGCAGCAGGCTTACCATGTTCTGGCAGAATCCCGTCCGACTGCCGTTAACCTGTTCTGGGCACTGGAGCGCATGGCCGCGCTCAACACCGCCGATGCGCACACACTGGTGGCCGAGGCCCGCAAGATTCACGAAGAAGATATCGCCGCCAACCTCGCCATGGGCGAGTTCGGTGCCTCGGTGCTGCCGGAAAATGCCGTAATCTACACCCACTGCAACACCGGCGCACTGGCCACCGGTGGTCACGGTACTGCCCTTGGCATTATCCGCAGCGGTTACGCCGAAGGTAAGGTTACTCAGGTATACGCCGGAGAAACCCGCCCGTGGTTACAGGGCGCGCGTCTGACCGCTTGGGAACTGATGCAAGATCAGATTCCTGTCTCTCTGGTATGCGACGGTGCCGCCGCACAGCTGTTCCGTCAGGGCAATGTCGACTGGGTGATTGTCGGCGCCGACCGTATTACCGCCAATGGCGATGTAGCCAATAAAATCGGCACTTACAGTCTGGCGGTACTGGCCAAACACCATGGGGTCAAAGTGATGGTTGCCGCCCCGACCACTACCTTCGACTTAACCCTCGAAAGCGGTGAAGACATTCCGATCGAGCAGCGGCCGCAGGAAGAAGTGACCAGCCTCTTTGGTCAGCCGATTGCACCGGCCGGCTGTCAGGCCATTAACCCGTCATTTGATGTTACCCCGGCTGGCCTGATCGATGTCATCGCCACCGAAAAGGGCCTGATTATGCAACCCGACCGCGACAGCGTTGCGCTGCTGCTGGCACGCTGAGGAATGGCCATGTTTAATCAGCAGGATTTTGCCCGCGCCGCCCAGGCGCTGTGTGATTATGGCCGCATCCTCTACAGCCGTGGCTGGTCACCGGCCACCAGTTCCAACTATTCCGTACGCCTGAATGAGCAGTGCTGTGCACTGACCAGTTCCGGTAAGCACAAGGGCGAGCTGACACCGGCGGATATTCTGGTGGTCGACTGGAATGGCCACGCCCTGACTCCGGGCAAGCCTTCCGCCGAAACCCTGTTGCATACTCAGCTGTACGAACGTGATCCGGCGATTGGTGCCGTGCTGCATACCCACTCGCCGGTGGCGGTAGTACTGTCGCAGATCTGGCCACAGGATCAGCTGCAGCTTAACGGTTGGGAACTGCAGAAAGCCTTCGCCGGGGAAACCACCCACGAAGACACCATAAGCTTTCCGCTGTTTGCCAACGATCAGGATATCGCCCGCCTGGCTGCTCTGGTCGAACAGCATATGAGCACTCAGGGTCAGGGCCTCGCCTATCTGATACGCGGTCACGGCGTGTACACCTGGGGCAAAGATCTGGCGGAATGTTTCCGTCATCTGGAAGCGCTGGAAAACCTGTTAGGCTACCAGCTCGAATTGCTGAAACTCCGTCAACTCTAAGGGACTGCCATGAGCATTATCCGCATCTATACCGACCACGACACAACGAATCTGTTGTTTACCAGTGATAACAGCAGCAAGATTCAGGCGCGACTGGCAGAGATTGGCGTACGCTTCGAACAGTGGCAAACCGGCAGCGATCTGAGCGCCGGCGCCCAACCGGAAGAAGTTATCAGCGCCTACCGCAAAGACATCGACCGCCTGATGCAGGAAGATGGCTATCAGACCGTTGATGTGGTCAGCCTCAGCGCCGACCATCCGCAGAAAGCCGAACTGCGGCAGAAATTTCTCAGCGAACACACCCACAGCGAAGACGAAGTGCGTTTCTTCGTCGCCGGTGAAGGTCTGTTCACCCTGCATGCCGACAACAAAGTGTTTGAAGTCCTGTGCCAGAAAGGCGACCTGATTAGTGTGCCGGCCAACACCCCGCACTGGTTTGATATGGGCCCGAATCCGGGTTTTATTGCCATCCGTCTGTTCAACAACCCTGACGGCTGGGTCGCCAACTTCACCGGCAGCGACATTGCCGAACGCTTTAACCGCCTGGAAAACTGAGCCGCACCCCTGATGACCGTAAAACTGATTCTGACCGATATTGAAGGCACCACGTCTTCCATCTCTTTTGTCAAAGACGTGCTCTTTCCATACGCCGCACAGCACCTGCCGGATTACGTGCGCAGTCATCTGCAGGATGCTCAGGTGCAGCAGCAACTGGCACAGACTGCGCAACTGGCTGCCGCCGAAGGTATCGACGTTGACGCCACCGACCATGAAGCGCTGATTGCGCTGTTGCTGCAGTGGATCGCCGCCGACCGCAAAGTAACACCGCTGAAAGCCCTGCAGGGACTGATCTGGGAAGCCGGCTACAAAAACCGCGACTACGCCGCGCACATGTATGCCGATGCCACCGAATACCTGCAGCGCTGGCATGCCAGCGGCATTCCGCTGTATGTCTATTCTTCGGGCTCAGTACAGGCACAGAAGCTGTTTTTCGGTTATTCACAGGACGGTGATCTGCTGCCGTTGTTCAGCGGTCATTTCGATACCCTGGTCGGCGGCAAACGGGAGGCCGACTCCTACCGTACTATCCTCGCCGAACTGCAGAAGCAGCATGATATTCAGGCGGCGGATGTGCTGTTTCTGTCGGATATCGCTGAAGAACTGGATGCCGCGCGCGCAGCCGGACTGCAAACCTGCTGGCTGGTACGTGATGGTGCTCTACCGCAGAACCCCACTCATACCGCCGTCAGTAGCTTTGCGGATATTGTTTTAAACTGATCGCTTAAGACAAACATGGCATCTGGCCCGATACGCCAGATGTCAGAATTATCCCCCTCCGTTAAAGTGGTACGCTCTTACAATTATAACGAGCTCACCATGAAATCCGTTCTTCCTCTGTTGTTCCTGTTGTTGTTGGGCATGCCCGCTCAGGCCAGCTACAACGATCTGCGTGTTCTGACCCATAACGTGTATCTGCCGGTCTTCCTCTGGGGACTGGGCACCGGCCCGGGTACCGATCAGCGTGCAGCGCTGGTCGCCCAGGCAGACTATATCCGCGGCTACGATGTGGTCGCGCTGAATGAACTGTTCGAACTGAACTACGACGGCAGCGGCCCGGCCAATGTTATTCTGCAGGGGCTGGCAAACGACTATCCGTATCAGACGCCGGTGATCGCCTCCGACCTGAATGCCAGCCAGTGGGATGACAGCATTGGTTATATTGATCCGGTTAAAAAGAATGGCGGTGTTGCCATCCTCAGCCGCTGGCCGATTGAGTATCAGGCGCAGGTGATGTTTAACAACAGCTGCGGTGACGACTCTCTCGACAACAAGGGCTTTGCCTATGCGCGCATTCTGCGTAACGGTGAACGCCTGCACCTGATCGCCACTCACACCCAGTCAGAATCATCCAGCTGCGGCGGTACGCCAAAAGGCTCGGCGGAGCGTCTGGCACAGTTCGGAAAAATCCGCGATTTTATTGCTGCGCAGAATATCCCTGCACATGAACCCGTGATTATCGCCGGCGACCTGAATGTTAAAACCCAGGGTCCGGAATATCAGAACATGCTCAGCGCACTGAACGCCCGTGCTCCGCAATACCTGAATGATATCCCCAGCTGGAACCCTGAGCAGAACGACCTCGCCGCCAAACAATACCCGGGCTACGCCCCTGAACATCTGGATTACCTGTTGCTGTCGGCTGCCCATGCAGACATTCCGGGCTGGGGTAACGCCACCCTGCCGGTTGCGGCAGCCAGTACCTGGCGGGATACCGTCATTATTCCCGACAGCTACCATTATGAATCGGATGAATATTCCGACCACTTCCCGGTGGTGGGTTTAGGCGCCGCTGCCAGTCAGCCGGACATCAGCCCGCGTCAGGAGCGTTATCGTCAGGTGCGCTTCAAAGCGCTGAACAGTGGCGGCTATCTGGGTCTGAGCAATAACAGCGACGGCTGGCTGACCACCAATCACAGCGCCAGCGATGCCAGCAGCAGTTTCAGTATTGAAGGCTGGGGAACTCAGTTTACCGACCTCTATTGCCTGACCAGTAATAACTATAAAGATGTCGGCGGCTGGCCCGGTGCCTATATCAAGCTGCGCAGCAACCAGAACGGCCGCTATATGAATTACTGGCGCGGCGGCGATGGCGACTACGGTTATTACGCCGCCAGCAGCCCGTCGGAGAACCTGTATTTACGTAAAGTCGGACCCGTCAGTGATGGTTGCCTGAAAGACGGCGATGAAGTGGTGTTCGGCGATTTCGGCGGCAGTTTCTGGTACTACGTACGCAACTGGCAGGGTGGTAACTGGCACAACCACCTGTTCCTGTGGGATCGCAGCTACGGTAACGATCACCGCTTCCGCGTTGAAATAGATTAAGCGCCAAAGAGTGCCATGCGGTTATTCCGCATGGCACTGTTTTTTTAAGGCATGTTCTCTTTAAGACAAATTTCCCTTACAGAGCCTGCTCTTTACAGAACGCTCCCTCAGGAAGGGGCTTCTATTCCGGCTGCCAGATAAGGCTCCAGTGCCAGAATACTGTCTGCCAGCCCCTGCGGGATATCACAGGGCTGTCCGGCCTTGTAATCAAAGAACACCAGCAGACTTTCACCTTTCGCCACCAGGCGTGAGGTTTCATGACTCCAGACCGCGTACTCCTGGGTAATACGCCCGCTTTCCAGACGCAGACTGCGGATACCGACACTCAGTGTATCCGGGTACTTTACCGGCGCCAGAAACTTAGCATTAGTGGAAGCCAGAATCGGCCCGCGGGCATAGTTGTTCATATAATCGAGAATCTTCAGATTATCGAAATACTGCACTCTGGCGCTTTCAAAATAGCGGAAGAACTGGGTGTTATTCACATGCTGAAAAGCATCCATTTCCCCCCAGGCTACCGGTACTTCAATGACGACCGGATATTCATACAAATCCTGCATAGCATTTTCCTGTAGTTAACGTGGTGACGACCGGCCTCTCTGTGCCGGTTTTCTGACAATCATCAATGTCTAAAAAGTCAGAAAAGACACTTTAGCAATAGACATGCCTTTATTGCCGTTAAATCATCGAAAATACTAAAACCAGGAAATTGATGAATATTATTCAGCTCATTCAAGGGCTGGTGGCACCAATCATAACCAGCAGGTACAAAAAAACCCCGGAGCCTGAGCTGCGGGGTTTCTTTGCTGCACCAGATGCGGATTACAGCTCGAAGCTGTGACGCAGAACGATGGTTTCTACACGGTCAGGACCGGTGGAAATAATATCGATCGGTGCATTAATAGCCTGCTCGACAAAACGCACGTAGGCACGGGCATTTTCCGGCAGATCATCAATGCTCTTGGCACCAAAAGTCGACTCGCTCCAGCCTGGCAGTTCCTGATAGACCGGCTTGATCTTATCGAACTGATCAGCACTGGCCGGTACATTCACGGCATTGCCATCGGCATCTTCGTAACCAACACAGACTTTGATGGTCTCCAGACCGTCCAGTACGTCGAGCTTGGTCAGACAGATGGTGTTGATGGAGTTTACGCGGATCGCGTGTTTCACCAGCATCGCATCGAACCAGCCACAACGGCGGTCACGGCCGGTGGTGGTGCCTTTTTCTTTACCGACAGTCGCCAGATGTACACCCACGTCGTCGAACAGTTCGGTCGGGAACGGGCCAGAACCTACACGGGTGGTGTAAGCCTTGGTGATACCCAGAATCTGATCCAGATAGAGCGGGCCTACGCCGGAACCGGTCGCCACGCCACCGGCGGTGGTGTTGGACGAGGTTACGAACGGATAGGTACCGTGGTCGATATCCAGCAGTGTGCCCTGCGCACCTTCAAACATGATGTCGCCACCACTTTCGCGGATTTCGTGCACCAGGTTCACAGCGTCAACAACAACGTCTTTGATCTGTGCTGCCCAGTCCATACAGGACGCCAGGGTTTCTTCGTAGCTGACTTCGTCAACGCCGTAGTAATTTTTCAGCGAGAAGTTATGGTATTCCATCACTTCTTTCAGTTTGTCGGCGAACTCCGGCTGATACAGATCGCCAACGCGCAGGCCGCGACGGGATACTTTATCTTCGTAAGCCGGGCCGATACCACGACCGGTGGTACCGATCTTGGCATTGCCACGCTTAATCTCACGAGCCTGATCCAGAGCGCAGTGATACGGCAGAATCAGCGGACAGGCGTGGGAGATACGCAGACGTTCCATTACCGGTACGCCACGCTCTTCCAGTGCCCGGATCTCTTTCAGCAGAGCATCCGGCGCCAGCACCACACCGTTACCGATGATACAGGTCACGCCATCACGCAGGATGCCGGACGGAATCAGGTGCAGTGCGGTTTTCTCACCGTTAATTACCAGTGTATGACCAGCATTGTGACCACCCTGAAAGCGCACTACAGCGGCGGCTTTTTCAGTCAGCAGGTCAACAATCTTACCCTTACCTTCGTCACCCCATTGGGTGCCCAGAACAACAACGCTTTTGCCCATCGCGGTATCAATCACTCTAAAAAATTAAGCTTCGACCAGCTGCCACTGGCCATCCAGTTTTTTCAGATACAGATCCGCCCGGATCGCATCATCGTTCAACGGCACCAGAACCCGTTTGCCCTGCTCGCGCAGTTGCGCAATCAGTTGCCATAAGGCCGGGTCATTATCATTGGGTGCAACTACTGTCTGTTTTGCTTCTGCCTGATAGGTTCCGAAACGGGCCAGTACCTTCAGATCAGCACTGAAGCCGGTTGCCGGACGGGCACGGCCGAACACCGCGCCGGTTTCGTCATAACGGCCACCCTGAGCGATGGCATCGCCATAGCCAGGAATATAAGCAGCAAACACCAGACCGGTGTGATAGTTATAGCCGCGCAGTTCGGTCAGGTCGAAATACAGCGACGTCTGCGGGAAACGCTGCGCCAGCTGCTCTGCAACCTGCTGAATATGCGCCAGCTCGGCGGAAGTTTCCGGTACCAGCTCTGCCATACGGCTGATGGCGGCATCCAGTTTCTGACGGTCGCCCTGCAGGCGGATCAGCAGTGCAAAGGCTTCAGCCAGTGCAGCATCCTGAATTTCGCGCGCAGCCCAGGCTTCAAGGTCGGTGGCGCATTTCAGTTTCAGCAGATCAAACAGCTCACGCTGCTGTTCAGCACTGATACCGGCTTTGGCTGCCAACGCACGGAATACGCCAACATGGCCCAGATCCAGATGCACCTGCTGTACACCGGCGGACTCAAGCAGGGTCAGCATCAGGCTGATGATTTCAACGTCGGCACCAACACCGGCTTCGCCGTACAGTTCAGCACCAATCTGCGTCGGGGTGCGGCTGGCCAGCAGTGAGCTGGCCTTGGCATGGAATACGGTACGGCAGTAGCTCAGACGGCTGATGCCTTCCGGAGCCAGACTGTGGGCATCGATACGGGCAACCTGAGGCGTGGTATCGGCACTCAGTCCCATCAGACGGCCAGACAGCTGGTCGGTGACTTTAAAGGTACGCAAATCGAGATCTTTGCCAACACCGGTCAGCAATGAGTCCAGATATTCAAGCGCCGGTGGAATCACCAGGTCATAGCCACAGTTATCCAGCAGGTCGAGCAAACGGCGACGCAACTGTTCAATCCGCCGCGCCTGTGGCGGCAGCACTTCTTCAATACCATCCGGCAATAGCCAACGGTCAGCGCTAGTCATCGTCCAGCCTTTTAATTGATTACGTAAAGTAAACCCAGCCCGATCAGCATACTGATCAGACCGGTCATGCGCATCGTGCGATCATCGACTGTGGCCAGCTGAGCGACCAGCTTGCGCCACCGGGCGGGGTAGAGAAACGGCATTACCCCTTCAAGAATAAACACCAGGCAGAGGGCGATAGCGAATTCGCGCCATAAATCGGGCTGCACCGGAGGTCCTCAAAAGAAAATCGCACAAAAAAACCGGGCACCAGGCCCGGTTGCAGGATTCTACCAAAGCCGCTGCGCCTTGAACATGGTTAAGGCGCGGGCATTGGTTATTGCTTACTTGCCTTTTGCGTCCTTCATATAACGGAAGAAGTCGCTGTCCGGCTCCAGCAGCAGCACATCGCTCTGGCTGAAGGTCTGTGTGTAAGCTTTCAGACTACGGGTAAAGGCATAGAACTCAGGGTCTTTGTTGTAAGCAGACGCATAAATACGCGCAGCCTCAGCATCGCCCTCACCCTTGGTGCGTTCAGCATCACGGTAAGCTTCAGCTTCCAGAACGGTTTTCTGACGATCGGCATCGGCCTGAATACCTTCTGACAGCTCTTTACCCTGTGAGCGGTGTTCGCGGGCTTCACGCTCACGTTCCGCCGACATACGGTTATACACCGAGGCACTGAGGTCATCCGGCAGATCGACGGCTTTAACGCGCATGTCGAGAATCTCAATACCCAGGTCATCCTGAGTCTGAGTATTCAGCGCGGCAGTCAGCTTGGTCATCAGCTGATCACGCTCACCGGATACCACTTCATGCAGGGTACGGTTGGCGATTTCATCACGCAGACCTTTGTTGACCAGGTTAGCCAGCAGGTTAGATGCTTCCTGACGGTTACCGGAAGTGGCTTTGTAGTAGGAATTCACATCCTTGATACGCCACTTGGTGAACGAATCGACGATCACATATTTTTTACCGGAGGTCAGGAAGTGCGATGGATTGGTATCCAGCGTCAGTACCCGTGCATCAAAACGCTTAACGTTCTGCATAAAAGGCACTTTCCAGTGCAGACCCGGTTTGATGTCATTGTCGACCACTTCACCGAACTGCAGCTTGATCGCGCGTTCGGTTTCGTTGATGACATACAGACCCTGACTGGCGACCAGCAGCAGCACACCCAGAACGATCAGACTCAATAAAGCTTTCGGAGACATTAACGACCCTCCCTGCGAGTAGTGTTGCCAGTGCTGTTCTGACGGGTGCGGACTTCATTCAGTACCTGATCAGTCAGACGGGAAATATCACCGCTGCTCAGAGACGCGCCGTCGCCTTTGGCTGTCGGCAGGTTCTGCATCAGTTTATCCAGCGGCAGATACATCATGTTATTGCCGCCCTTAACATCCACCAGCACTTTGCTGGTATTGCTGTACACATCAGACAACGCTTCGATATACAGACGCTCGCGGGTAACCGCCGGCGCTTTTTTGTATTCGGAATAAAGATTGTTGAAACGGGCTGCCTCACCCTCTGCGCGGGCGATGATGCGGTCTTTATAAGCACTGGCTTCTTCCAGCTGACGCTGGGCGCGACCACGGGCTTCCGGCACAACCGCATTGGCGTAGGCTTCAGCTTCGTTGATAAAACGTTCTTTATCCTGTTTGGCTTTCTGTACGTCGTCGAATGCCGCTTTCACCTGAGCCGGTGGGCGGGCATCTTTAATGTTGACGTTGGTCAGCACCATACCGGTCTGGTAACGGTCGAGGTAATCCTGCAGACGGATCTGTACTTTTTCAGCCAATACCGCACGGCCGGTGGTCAGGATTGGGTCCATCGCCGCAGAACCGACTTCATGACGCAGCGCACTTTCCGCCGCAGACAACAGGGTACGCTCCGGCAGCTCAACACGCAGGGCGAAAGCAATAGGATCGGCCACACGGTATTGCGCGTTCAGTTCCACTTCGACGATGTTTTCGTCTTCGGTAAGCATGCGCTCTTTAATTTCGGCTTCACGCACCTTGGTGGTGTTTACAGGAATCACCTGATCAACCAGAGGCACTTTAAAGTGCAGACCCGGATTCTCAGTTTTCAGGTATTTACCCAAACGCAGTACAACACCACGCTCCTGTTCATCCAGGGTGTAGAAGGAGTTAAAAGCCAGCATAACAACCAGAATCGCCGCAGCAATACCAAAGAAACCGCCGGCACCACTACCGCTGTCACCGCCGTTATTGTTATTGCCATTTCCCTTGCCGAACAGACCATTAATCTTGTCCATCAGCTGTTTCAGGGCATCATCCAGATCCGGTGGCTGATTGCCGCGATTTTTATTACCGCGGTTGTTGTTACCCCAGGGATCATTGGGATTGCCCTTTCCGCCGGGCTCATTCCAGGCCATAAGTCACTCCAGTTAGGCAGACAATTCGATGCGCACGTCCGTATGACAACGCATCCTGAAAAATATCAGAACCGGTTGCATTGAGTAACATCGTCACTCAGTGCCAGGCTTCCTGTACCGGTTCAAGAAAACGGCTTTCGGCCATATCAGCGCGCGCCAGAGCACGTTTGAAATCCTGACGCTGCATTCTCAGGGTCAGTACCATATCACCGTTTTCAGCATAGTGTTCTTTCTGTATCGCACCCAATTCGTAAAGAATTGCACGTAACTTGGCTTCCGCCGGGTGCAGACAGATATCTTCATTGAAGACTTCCGTACTCAGCAGTTCGCCAATAGCCTGGTTCAACAGATCCAGTCCAAGGCGCTGCTGTGCCGATACCCACACCGCCACCGGTTTGCCCTGATCGTCGCGGTCAATACGTGCTTCGCCGTGTTCCAGCAGGTCAATTTTGTTGTAGACCCGCAGTTGCGGCACCACATCGGCTTCAATTTCTTTTAATACCAGCTCAACCTGCTGAATATTGCCTTCGCGTTCCTGTGCCGCACAGTCGATCACATGCACCAGCAGATCCGCTTCGGCCGCTTCCTGCAAGGTGGCCTGAAAGGCCTCAACCAGTTTGTGTGGCAGGTGGCGAATAAATCCCACCGTATCGGCCAGTACCACTTCACCGACGTTATCCACCGCAAAGCGGCGCAACGTTGGGTCAAGAGTGGCAAACAGCTGATTGGCCGCATACACATCGGCGGTGGTCAGGGTATTAAACAGGGTTGATTTACCAGCGTTGGTGTAACCGACAATGGCCACACTGGGAATCGATGAGCGCTTACGCGCACGACGGTTCTGATCGCGCTGGGCATGAACCTTTTCCAGCCGGGCGTTGATATTTTTTACCCGCTCACGCAGCAGCCGGCGGTCGGTCTCAAGCTGGGTTTCACCCGGCCCACGCAGACCAATACCACCCTTCTGGCGTTCAAGGTGAGTCCAGCCACGGATCAGACGGGTCGACTGAAACTGCAGCTGCGCCAGTTCAACCTGCAGCTTACCTTCGTGGGTACGCGCACGCTGGGCGAAAATATCGAGAATCAGACCGGTACGGTCGAGAACACGGCACTGCAATGCCCGCTCCAGGTTACGCTCCTGGCTGGGTGACAATGCGTGATTGAAAATAACCAGTTCTGCGCCATGCAGGCGCAGAGCCTGACCGATTTCCTCCACTTTACCTTTACCGATAAAGGTTTTGGGATCGGGGGTTGAGCGTTTGGTGGTTACCAGATCCACCGGATCGGCACCTGCCGAAATAACCAGTTCCCTGAACTCGTTAAGGTCCTCACGGTTGAGGCCCTCAGGAAAATCAATATGAACCAGTACTGCGGTTTCGCCGCCATTATCCGGGCGTTCAAAGAACAAATCAGCGGCTCCTGCGTTTACTCGTCGCTGCTGCCATCAACTTCGCCGGTATCTGCAGGCTGCAGACGCACATTGCGGGATGGTACAACAGTAGAAATTGCGTGTTTATAAACCATCTGACTGACCGTGTTTTTCAGCAGAATAACAAATTGGTCGAATGATTCGATCTGACCTTGCAGCTTGATGCCGTTTACCAGAAAGATAGACACTGGAATACGTTCTTTGCGCAGCTGATTGAGGTAAGGGTCTTGTAGAGAATGCCCTTTTGACATAATGGTCTCCTTAAATGAAGGTGTGCCGTCCAATGTGGGGACAGCCAAGAAAAATAATAAGCCCCAGTTCGTCCGGAGCGACGCGAATGCGATAAAGCTGCGAAATCAGGACGATGCGCTAAATATGGCGTTGGCATGCAGGATTTTCAAGGCGCTTTGCAGAAGATTACTATCCTCTGTCTCCAGCCAGTACAGATCGGGCCAGCTGCGCAACCAGGTTACCTGCCGCTTCGCCAACTGGCGCGTGGCTATAATGCCACGCTCAATCATTTCCTCATAATCATATTTGCCGTCCAGATAGTCCCATACCTGGCGGTATCCGACGGCCCGCACGGAAGGCATATTGACGTTCAGATCACCGCGCGCATGCAGCTTTTTTACTTCATCGATAAAGCCCTGCTCCACCATCTGGCGGAAACGCAGCGCAATGCGTTCATGCAGGGTACTGCGTTCACGCGGACATACGGCCAGATTGACCACATGATAAGGCAGTGGTTCGCTCTGCTGCTCAGCCCAGAACTCGGTCAGGGATTTGCCCGATACTTCATACACTTCCAGTGCGCGCTGAATACGCTGTGAATCCATCGGTTTTAAACGCTCAGCCGATTGCGGATCGATGGCGGCGAGTTTTTCGTGCATATGCGGCCAGCCATATTGCAGCCCTTCGGCCAGCAGACGCTCACGCACGGCTTCATCGGCCTGTGGCAATTGCGCAGCGCCATCACGCAGAAATTTAAAGTACATCATGGTGCCGCCGGTCAGCAGTGGTACCTTGCCACGGGCGGTGATGTCGGCCATTTCGCGCAACGCATCCTCACGGAAATTTGCCGCGGAATAACTCTCTGCCGGATCAATCAGATCAATTAACCGGTGCGGTGCACGCTTCTGCATTTCTGCGTCGGGTTTGGCGGTACCAATATCCATACCTTTGTACACCAGCGCCGAATCAACACTGATAATTTCGCACGGATATTTTTCCACCAGTTCCAGTGCCAGTGCGGTTTTGCCGGAAGCGGTCGGCCCCATCAGAAAAATGGCCGGCGGTAATTCATGCACAGTGCTCATCAGCGGCCCCGTAAAAACAGTTTATCCAGTTCACCCATGGTGAGCTGAGTCCAGGTCGGACGGCCATGATTGCACTGGCCACTGCGCTCAGTGGCTTCCATATCACGCAATAATGCGTTCATTTCCGGAATACTGAGTTTGCGGTTTGCACGTACCGAGCCATGACAGGCCATGGTGCCGAGTAATTCGTTACGGTGCGCAAGAATACGGTCGGAGGTGCCGTGTTCAAGCAGGTCGCCCAGCATGTCAGTAATCAGCCGTGGAACTTCCGCCTGCTGCAGCAGCACCGGAATCTGGCGTACAACCACGCTTTCCGGCGCGACCCGCGCAAGCTCAACGCCGAGCAAGCGGAATTCATCGGCAAACTGCTCGGCGGCATCAGCTTCGCGCTCACTCACCGCCAGCGTCACCGGCACCAGCAGCGGCTGACTCTGCACGCCCTGCTGATCAACGGCTATCTTTAACCGCTCGTAGGTAATACGTTCATGGGCCGCATGCATATCAACCACCACCATACCCTGTGCGTTCTGCGCCAGAATATAAATGCCGTGCAGCTGAGCAATGGCATAACCCAGAGGCGGCATATCGGCGCTGGGCGTTTGTGGTAACGGCTGTGGCTGACCCTGCCGTACTTCCTGTCCCCAGGGCGCATCATCGAGCGGCTGACTGAGCGAGCGCAGGCCGTCCAGTTGCGCACTGACTGCCCCCTGTTGCGGCACGGGATTAAATGCAGGCTGATAGCTGCCGGTATTTTCCTGTACCGCCTGCGCCTGCCAGTCGAGGCGTGCCTGCTCCTGAAATTCACCGGCCTGCACACCACTGAGCGGCGCCGTCTGTGGCACCAGCGTCGCCGGTGTGCTGCCCACCAGACGATCATCCGGACGCACATCACCCAGCGCTTTATGCAGGGTACGGAACAGGAAATCGTGTACCAGCCGGCCATCGCGGAAACGCACTTCATGCTTGGTCGGATGCACGTTCACATCCACCAGCTTCGGGTCCAGCCAGAGGTAAAGTACAAAGGCCGGATGACGACCGTGATACAGCACATCGCGATAAGCTTGTTTAATCGCATGCACTACTAATTTATCGCGTACCACACGGCCATTAACAAAGAAATACTGCATATCCGCCTGTGAGCGGGAAAAGGTCGGCAAGCCAACCCAGCCCTGCAGTTGCAGACCCACAGCTTCGGCATCAATATGCACCGCACTGTCGATAAAATCTTTATTGAGCAGGCTGGCAACGCGCTTTTCGCGATCAATAGTGCGCTCGACACTGCGCAGCTGATGAATCACCCGGCCATTATGGCGCAGCGAAAATGCCACATCGTAACGGCTTAACGCCAGACGCTTAACGGTTTCTTCCAGATGGGAAAATTCGGTTTTTTCAGTGCGTAAAAACTTCCGCCGCGCCGGGGTATTAAAAAATAAATCACGTACCTCAAGCGTGGTGCCCACCGGATGCGCCGCCGGAGTCACGCTGGCGGCCATATCACGGCCTTCGGCATGCACACTCCAGGCTTCTTCTGCGCCCTGCGCTCTTGAAGTCAGGGTTAACCGGGTGACCGAACTGATACTGGCCAGCGCTTCGCCGCGAAAACCAAGACTGGCAACCGCTTCCAGATCATCCAGCGTGATGATTTTACTGGTGGCATGACGGCTCAGCGCCAGCGGCAGATCATCGTGCTCAATGCCGTGGCCATCATCGCGGATACGCAGCAGTTTGACCCCGCCCTGCTCAGCATCAATTTCGATGCGGGTTGCACCGGCATCCAGGGCGTTTTCCACCAGTTCTTTAACGATATTGGCAGGACGTTCGACTACCTCACCGGCGGCGATCTGGTTCGCCAGGCGCGGTGACAGCAGATGAATTCGACTCATAAAAATACAGCCCGGAAATCAGGTATTAGGAATTTTGATACGCTGGCCGATGCGCAGCTGATCATTTTTCAGTTCGTTGACGCGACGCAGCTCATTAATCGCCACACCATTTTTAACGGCAATATCCGACAGGGTATCGCCACTGCGGATTACATAGGTATTAAATACCGGCGCACTGCTTTTCTGCACAGCAAGCAAGGTTCCCCGTGGCGGATGCTCACGGAAATATTCGGTAATACCGGCAAAAATCGCCCGTGCCATTTTTTTCTGATAATTACTGGTGGCCAGCTTACGCGCTTCATCCGGGTTGGAAATAAAACCGGTTTCTACCAGCAGCGCTGGCATATCCGGAGCTTTTAACACCACGAAAGCCGCTTCTTCCACATGGTTTTTGTGCAGCCGTGAAACGTTACCAATATTGTCGAGAATGTGGGTGCCGAGTTTCACGCTTGAATTGCGTTTGGCGGTCATGGATAAATCCAGCAGCGTCATCGCCAGATGATCTTCTTTATCTTCCAGACTGACACCACCGATAAGATCCGATTCGTTTTCTTTATCGGCCAGCCAGCGCGCCGCCTCTGAGGTTGCGCCACGTTCCGACAGCACAAATACCGAGCTGCCATGGGCGCTCGGATGTTTGAACGCATCAGCATGAATCGACACAAAAAAGTCGGCATTGGCTTTACGTGCTTTTTCGGTACGTTCACGCAGGCCGATATAGTAATCGCCGGTACGTACCATAAAAGGGTGGAAACCGTGCTCTGCGATTAACAGTCGCTGTAATTCTTTGGCAATGGCCAGTACCACATTTTTTTCCCGCGTACGGCCATGACCAATCGCACCCGGATCTTCACCACCGTGACCGGCATCGATGGCAATAATAATGTCGCGTTTGTTGTCGGTATAAATATCGGCTTTTTTAACCGGCGCCACGACCTGAGCACCCACCTCACGCTCCAGATCAACCACCAGACGGTGATTGGCATACACATTATTCGGCGCCAGCGGAAAGCTTTTCGGGTTCAGAGGTTCTGTTACATCGAGCACGATACGCACGTCATTACCATTGCGCTTGCCACTGCGGATACCGCGGATGGACGTGGACTGCAGATCAACTTTCGCCAGATCGTTCAGCACTTTGGAGTCGGCCAGATCGATCACGACCCGGTCAGGATTGCTGAGGGTAAATATTTTATGTTCCGCCGGGCTGGATAAATCAAACACCAGACGGGTTTTATCCGGCGACTGCCAGACCCGCACATCTTTAACGTCGGCATGCAGTGCCGGGCTGAGCAACAGCGGCAATATCAGCCCCAACAGGAAAACAGGCAGAAAAACAGGTTTCATGTCTGCTCAAACTCCTGCGCCAGCTTATCCAGAGACTGCACCCAGCGCTGACCACGCTCACTGCCGGCCTGCCAGCTCAGTTCGCGGCTGTCGCCCAGATCATCAATATGCAGTACCAGATCGGCCGCAGGCAGAACACCGCGGCCTTTTTCGGCCCACTCAATTAAACACAACGCCTGGTTATCGAGATAATCGCGGATTCCCATAAATTCCAGCTCTTCAGCATCGCCCAGACGATACAGATCGAAGTGGCAGACATGGCAGGCCGCCAGCGGATAATCCTCAACCAGAGTATACGTCGGGCTTTTCACCGAGCCCTGATGTCCCAGCGCCTGAATCAGGCCACGGCTGAAGGTGGTTTTACCCGCCCCCAGCGTACCTTCCAGAAACAGCAGGCCGCCTTCGCTTAATACCGGCGCACAGGCCGCCGCAAAGGCCGTCATGGCGGATTCTCCGCACAGGCGAATGGTCATCAGTTAATCAGCTCCCGCAACATCATCATTAAATCGCTGGCCAGTAAACCACGCTGACCGTAACGTGCCGCCACCATATCAGCCGCAGCACTGTGCAAACAAACGCCATAACGTGCCGCCGCCCAGGGAGTCATGCCCTGCGCCAGCAACGCAGCAATCACGCCACTGAGCACGTCGCCCATACCGCCGCTGCTCATCCCCGGATTGCCGTCGGTACACAGCGCCAGACGACCATCAGGCGCGGCAATCAGCGAGCCCTGTCCTTTGAGCACCACCACCGCCTGATATTCCTGCGCCAGCTTGCGGGCCGCAGCAAAACGGTCGGCCTGCACTTCGGCAATGCTGCAGCCAAGCAGCCGTGCCGCTTCACCCGGATGCGGTGTGAGCACAGCATCACGCCCGGCAAAATCACAGCGCCAGCCCGGTGATGCAAGAATATTCAGGGCATCGGCATCCAGCAGCAGCGGTCGTTCATCACCTAAAACCTGCTGCAACAACAACTCTGACCAGCTGCTCTGTCCCAGCCCCGGCCCGACCGCCAGTACCGCGGCACGGCTGAGCAATGGCTGCAGTTCCAGACCGGATTCGACAGCACGTACCATCACTTCGGGACGACGCATCAGCAGTGGCGCCACATGTTCGGTACGGGTCGCACAACTGACCAGGCCGGCACCGCAGCGGACTGCCGCTTCCGATGCCATAGCCACCGCACCGCCCATGCCCTGATCACCACCGATCACCAGCACATGGCCGAACTCGCCTTTATGGGCATTGCCGAGCCGCGCCGGTAAACGCTGACCCAGACGGTCCAGGCGATCCCAGCTGATGCGTTCGGCATCGGCCGGCAACTGGCGGTACAGCAGCGGATCGACGGCCAGTGAAGCAAAGGCGATCGCGCCACAGACATCCGGTCCGGCCGCGGTCAGCATGCCGCGCTTCATACCGATAAAAGTCACCGTCAGGCTGGCTTCCACCGCATTACCCATAATGCGGCCAGTATCGGCATTCAGGCCGGAAGGCAGATCCAGCGCCAGTACATCAGCCCAGTGTTGGTTGATGGCGGCAATGGCCTGAGCGTAATCACCACGAACTTCGGCATTCAAACCGGTACCCAGCAGCCCATCAACAATGACCCGCCCTTCGTAATCCAGTTCCCCACTGAAGACCTGCGGTTGCACGCCAGCGTCCAGTGCCATTGTCCGCGCCTGTTGCGCGCTGTCCGACTGCTGTTGCAAATCGCCCAGGGTATAAAAGCAAACATCCATGCCGTGGTAACAGGCCAGTGCCGCCAGTATCCAGGCATCACCACCGTTATTGCCCGGTCCGGCAAAGACGCAGATCTGCTGCTCGTCCGGCCAGCGTTCCAGCAGGCAGGCAAACGCCGCTTCACCGGCACGCGACATCAGTTCAAAACCACTGATGTTTTCCTGTTCTGTTGCCAACCGGTCAAGCTCGCGCACCTGATCGGCGCGGTAGAGTTCACCCGGCAGATGATCCCTGGCGGTGTAAGGTCGATTCATCCCTTGGCTGCCTAATATGTTAAATTGCGCAAAATTATATAGAAGCTGAGCCTGAAGACGAACCCATGACAGAAAGATCGTCGGACAATGCACCGGATTGCACAAATTTATCGCCGTCATGGGCCACATTACGCGCCCAGCTGCACAGCTGGGCAGAAGAACTGGGCTTTCAGCAGCTGGGGATTACCGGGGTCGATCTGGGCGAGCATGAACAGCGCCTGCAGCAATGGCTCGCCGCCGGTTATCACGGTGAAATGGGCTATATGGCCGACCATGGCAATATGCGCTCACGTCCGGCGGAGTTACTGCCCGGTACCCTCAGGGTAATCAGCGTACGTATGGATTATCTGGCGCCGGATATCCGCATCACCGATCAGCTGAGCGATAAGAATCAGGCCTATATTTCGCGTTACGCCCTCGGCCGCGATTATCACAAGCTGGTGCGCAAGCGCCTGACCGAACTGGGTAAGCGCCTGCAACAGGCCGCCGGCGAGATGGGCTTCCGCGCCTTTGTCGACAGCGCGCCGGTACTGGAGCGGGCGCTGGCCAACCGCGCCGGACTCGGCTGGATCGGCAAGAACACCATGCTGATCAACCGCAAAGCCGGCTCGTATTTTTTCCTGGGCGAAATCCTCACCGACCTGCCGCTCCCTCTGGACGAGCCCTACACACAGGATCATTGCGGACGCTGCACAGCCTGTCTGGATATCTGCCCGACCCAGGCTTTTGTCGGCCCCCACGTGCTGGATGCCCGGCGCTGTATTTCTTATCTGACCATCGAGCTGAACGGGCCGATTCCTGAAGACCTGCGACCGGGCATAGGCAACCGTATCTTCGGCTGTGATGACTGCCAGATCGGCTGCCCCTGGAACCGTTTCAGCAACGCCAGCAAAGAAGGCGATTTCAGCCCGCGCCACCAGCTCGACAAGGCCAGTCTGTTGCAGCTGTTCGCCTGGGATGAAGCCACTTTTTTAAACCGCACCGAAGGCATGCCCATCCGCCGCACCGGTTACGAAAACTGGCTGCGCAATATCGCCGTTGCCCTGGGTAACGCGCCGCGCAGTCTGGAAGTGGCCGACGCCCTGCAACGCCGGCGGCCGCAGGTCAGCGCTCTGGTGCAGGAACATATCGACTGGGCGTTACAGCAACAGCAAACCCCATGATGAGCCACACAATAAACCCGTGGGCAAACAACACCTGTCTGATACCGTCAGACTGTCTAAACTTCAGAATTACCGGGCGATTTTGCAGACGCCTCAGCTGTTGGAGACCTTTATGACCGTTGCCTCACATCCGGCCCGCGAACATCAGCGCCTGCAGGCATTAAAGGAACTGGATATTCTCTACCTGCCGCTGGAAGACCGCTTTGATCGTATAACCCGTACACTGTGCCGGTTATTTGATGTCCCGGTTGCGTATCTGTCGCTGATTGATGACGAAACCCAGTGGTTCAAGTCGATTCATGGCCTCGACCTGATCAGCACGCCGCGCTCTGATGCACTCTGCCAGCACACTCTGCTGGAAGACGAATATCTGATCTGTGAAGACATGACTCAGGACCCGCGCTTCGCCGACAACCCCTACGTTACAGGCGCGCCTTATGCGCGTTTTTATGCCGGTTACCTGCTCAAAAGCCGCGAACAAAATGTCGGCACGCTGTGCATTGTTGATACCAAACCACGAACTTTCAGCGAGGACGATCTGTCTGCCCTCGCCGATATCGCCAGCTGGGCGCAAACCGAACTTAACCTGACCCAGATAAGCGATGCTCAGGTACAGCTGATCAGCGAGCTGGACGAAGCCTATCAGCAGGCGCGGATCGACAGCCTGACCCGGCTGTGGAATCAGGGCACCATCAAACAGATTCTGCACCGTGCCTTTCAGCGCCACCTGCTGAATCTTACGCCACTGTCGGTGCTGATGATCGATGCCGATCACTTCAAAAAAGTGAACGACACCTACGGCCATACTACTGGCGATAAAGTTCTGCAGAACATCGCTTCAGCCTTGCGTCAGGCATTGCGGCCGCAGGATGCGATTGGCCGTTACGGCGGTGAAGAATTTCTGATTATTCTGGATGACTGCGAACCACGACAAGCCGCAGAGTTGGCCAAACGCATCCTCAGCCGGGTGCGTAATCTCCGCTTTCCCGATGTTGCTCCGGATCTGAAAATCACCCTCAGTATTGGTATTGCCGGCTCATCGGCACGCGGACTGGAGAGCGAAACCGATCTGATGGATCTGGCCGATCGGGCGTTATACCGGGCCAAAAATAATGGCCGGGATCAGATCTGCCTGCTACATAGCACAGAGGCGCAAGACTGAACGCTCCTGCCGGTTATAAAAAAGCCCCGCAATCGCGGGGCTTTTTTATTGCACAGGATCTGGCCTGCCAAGCTCTTACAACGCCAAAAAGTGCTCACGGTAGTGCTGCATTTCAGCAATCGACTCTTTGATATCATCCAGCGCCTGATGGCTGCCTTTCTTCTGGAAAGATGACACCGCCGACGGTTTCCAGCGCTTGGCCAGCTCTTTCAGCGTGGACACATCAATATTGCGATAGTGCATATAGGCTTCCAGCTCCGGCATATATTTCACCAGAAAGCGGCGATCCTGATGAATGCTGTTGCCGCACAACGGTGAAGTGCCCGGTTTCACATGCTGACGCAGGAATTCCAGCGTTAACCGTTCGGCTTCACGGGCATTGGTACTGCTGTTGCGCACCCGCTCGGTCAGGCCAGAGTTGCCGTGGGTTTTGGTATTCCACTCATCCATGGCATCGAGCAATACATCGGGCTGATGAACCGCCAGCACCGGGCCTTCGGCAATAATGTTGAGGTTGCTGTCGGTGACTATGGTCGCGATTTCGATAATCACATCCTGCTCTGGCTCCAGACCGGTCATTTCCAGGTCCATCCAGACTAAATTTTCGTTTTGGCTCATAACGGCTGCTCATAAATAAACACTGGGGCCTGTTAACGCTAATTAAACAGGCCTGTTATTGGCTAAAAATATTTCAGACAAGGCGCTGAGAGTGTAGCCTAACGGGTTAAGCAAACGAACAGCAACGCAGGATGAGGAATTTTTAGCCATAACCCTCCGGGCTGAGGCCAGTTTTCCCCATTAACTGCGTCGCTCGTCATTCATTTAGCCCACTAATATCACTCCTCTCTCCTTGTTCTGAGAAAAACTGGCTTTCAGCAGGCCCGATTCACTTAGTGTTAACAGGCCCCACCTGTTTAGCAACTTGCACCAGCCCCGGCCAACACGGACAATGGCCGCCTTGCCCTCACTACAGCGAAGATTGATGAGCAAACGTAAACTGACCAAACGCCAGGCCTGGCGCGTGGAGAAAATCCAGGAAGAAAAAGCCAAGCGCGCCCAGCAGAAAGAAAGCGGAATTGCCGAGCAGCTGAACGCCGGCGAACTGGGCGATGAATGCGAAGGTCAGGTGATTGCGCACTTCGGCACTCAGGTGGAAATCGAAAGCCGCGCAGAAGGTGCTCAGCGTTATCGCTGCTACCTGCGCGCGAATCTGGGCTCTCTGGTCACCGGTGACCGCGTAGTATTCCGCCCGGGCGCTGAGCATAACGGCGTACACTCCGGGGTTGTCGAAATGGTACTGAAGCGCAGCTCCGAATTATCCCGCCCCAACCCTTATAACGAAATTAAGCCGGTAGCGGCCAATATCGACTTTATTGTGCTGGTTGTGGCACCGGAACCTGAAGCACACAGTAACCTGATTGACCGCTATCTGGTGGCCGCCGAAAACTGCGATATCGAGCCCATTATTCTGCTCAATAAAACCGACCTGCTGAATGACAGTAACCGTGGTCATTTTGACCAGCTGCTCGGTGCTTATGAAGATCTGGGCTACCGCACTCTGCGGGTATGCAGCAAAGACGACAGCAGTCTGGGCGAACTGAAAGAATTCCTGAATGGCCGCATCAGTGTTTTTGTCGGCCAGTCGGGGGTTGGTAAGTCTTCATTAATTGCCACCCTGCTGCCGGGTGAAGAATTAAAAGTCGGTGCCTTGTCAGAAAATACCCGCAAGGGGAAACACACCACCACCACCGCGCGCCTGTATCACTTTCCGGCTGGCGGTGATCTGATTGATTCCCCGGGAATCCGTGAGTTTGGTCTGTGGCATATGAGTGAAGATGAAGTCTTGTATGGCTTCCGCGAATTACGCCCACTGGCCGGTTATTGCCGCTTCCGCGACTGCGCCCATAATCAGGAGCCGGGCTGTGCGATCCGTACGGCGGTTGAAGAAGGTAAGGTAAAACCCGAACGTTTCCAGAGTTATCAGCGTATTCTGCAAACACTGACCGAACTCTGAGCAGACACTGCATATAAAAAAAACGGCAGCCCGAGGCTGCCGTTTTTTTATCGTTGTTACAGGTTTGCGATTACCAGAACGCCTCATTTTTATTCGGTGGATTATCGTAGGTATTATCTTTTGATTCGCGTTTTTTACGCAGCTCTTCCAGTAATGACCCGGCTTTATTAATAACCGGCTGACGGGCGTCACCCGGAGCCTGATTATTGCTGTCGATAAATTCCACCTGTGGCTCACCACCGGAACGGTCACGCACAGTCTCTTCCGATTTTCTGTTCAGCAGTGTAATGGAAATACGACGATTCACTTCATTACCCGGATCATCCGGTTTCAGTGGTGCGGTATCCCCCATACCAATCACCTGCGCGATCTGTGATTTAGGTACGCCAGCTTCCATTAATGCCCGGCGTGCCGAATCTGCCCGCAGGGAGGATAAACCCCAGTTAGCATCATCTTCATCGCGGGTACCGCCGGCACGGGATGAATCGGTGTGACCGGCAATGGATAAACGGTGCTCCATGGTGGCCAGTAACGGCGCCAGTTCCCACAGAATATCTTCAGAATAATATTTAAGCCGTGCACTGCCGGGATCAAACATCGGGCGTTTGGTCTGGTCGACAATCTGCAGACGCAGACCTTCGGTGGTGATATCCAGCAGCAACTGATTTTTGAACGGACTGAGAGTAGGACTGGCGTTAATCTGCGCTTCAATCTGCGCTTTCATATCTTCCATCCGTTTTTTCTCAATCGCTTCGGCCAGACTTTCAATTTCTTCGGCCTGCAGAATATCTTCCGGATCGATGGTTTCCGATTCAGAAACGTTATCCGATACAGAAGGTGAACCACCCAGATCGATGACGTATTTAGACGGTACTTTTTTGCCATCTTCAAAGGCCTTCGGATCCTGAAAATACCCAGAGATAGCCGCGCGTTCCTGCTCATTGGACGAGTTAATTACCCACAGCACCAGAAACAGCGCCATCATCGCCAGAGCAAAGTCAGCCATAGCGACTTTCCAGGCGCCGCCATGGTCGTCATGCCGGCCCTTTTTCTTACGCCGGACAATAATATTCTGGTGAGGACCTAGATTTTCCATCAGCGACCACGAACCTTGCTTTCAACTTCGGTAAAGCTCGGACGGCCATGGGTAAACAATGACTTACGTCCAAACTCAACCGCAAGCTGTGGTGGCAAGCCGTTAAGAGAAGCAATGATGCAGGACTTACTGGCTTCGTAGAGTTTAATTTCTTCTTCTGCCAGATGACGCATCACCGCGCTCACCGGGCCAACAATACCGTATGCCAGAAATACCCCACTGAAGGTACCGACCAGTGCGGCGGCTACGTGCGCACCAATCTCACTGACCTCGCCACCGATGGCACCCATGGTGATTACAATACCCAGTACTGCCGCCACGATACCAAAGCCCGGTAACGCATCAGCAACTTTACCCACTGCATTACCCGGTAATTCCAGTTCGTGCAGACGGGCATCAATTTCCTGATCCATGAGAGCTTCCAGTTCAAATGAAGTCAGGTTACCGGCCGCAATAATACGGAAATAATCGGCAATAAAATGAGCCAATTCTTCGTTCGCCTGGATCGCCGGATAACGGGAGAACACTGCGCTGGACGCCGGGCTTTCAACATCAGCTTCAATCGCCATAATGCCTTCACGCCGGGCTTTATTCAGGATGTCATAAATCAGGCCGAGTACATCCATATACATCGCCTTATTGACCTTACTACCCATAATGACCTGTGGTGTCAGTTTGAAACACTGCAGTACCACATGCCACGGATTCGATAGCAAAAAGGCTCCGAACGCGGAACCACAAATAATCAGAATTTCGAAGGGCTGCCATAGCGCCAGCAAATTGCCATGAGACATGACATAGCCGTACAACACACTTCCGATTACGATCACCAGCCCAATTAAAAACAGCATTCACTAGAGTCCTTGGTGCAACAACTCCCGGAGGGAAGGATTAAGACTACAGGAGTCTCTGAATAACCCGGAAAGACTCGTACACGACGGCAGAGATACAGGATGCCGAGCAAAGCCGAATGCCAGAGCCGAGAGCTGTGCAGGTTTATTCAGACACTTCTATAGTTAAGTAAAGGCTACAAACGGCTGTTACACAAACAGGGTCATGACACACTTATCGATAGCAAAACCACCGGCAACGCTCTGGCAGACACTCGCAGACTGTCATGACTTTCCCGTTCTGGAGGAATCGCGTGAGCGTATCCGCCAGCAAATGCATAACCGCAGCGTCAGCTTTGAAGACCTCGCCAGCTCAATTGAGCGTGATCCGGCGCTTTGCCTGCATTTATTACGCCTTAGCGTAGAGCGCCATCCCGGCTGCAACGAACAGATTTCAGGGGCTGCCAGCTGCCTGTCTCTGCTGGGTATGCAGGAACTGGTTAAGCTGATGAAGCAGCTGCCTGTCGTCTCAGCAGAGACTGAAGATCCCGCCGCTCAGCTTTACCGCAATGCACTGTTAACGGCCCAGCTGGCGGGCAATCTGGCCGCAGTATGGGCCGCCAGTAAAGGTAATACCTCCGTCAGCTATGCCCGCTGGAGCACCATGCTGACCTCTGCTCCGCTATGGCTGGCACTGCTGAACTACAAACCGGCGCAGAACTGGCTGCACCTGCTAAGTCGTGGCTGTGAGCTGGCCGAAAGTACCCGGGCTATTTTCGGCAGCCAGCTTTCTGCCATACAGAAACTGAATAAACAGCTGTCACTACCCGTTATGGCCACGGCAGTATTCAATAAAGAAAACTGGCCAGATGCCGAACAATGGCGGGTTTTGCGTCATCATGACCCTCGCGATCTGGACAATCAGCGCCCGCTGCTGCATCACTGCCAACAGCCAGCGATGATCAGCCTGATGGCAAACAGCCTCGCCTGGCATTGGCATATTGCCCCTGACGGTCGTCACAGCAAACGCTGGCAAACTCTGGTCAGCCATTGGCTTGGCAAACCGCAGCACATGCTGCAACCGGAACTGCGCCAGCTGCAGGTGCAAACCAGCAAGCAACAGCACAGCGGTATTTCTACCGGCCTGCAGCTGCTGCTCAGCCCGCAACCAGCCGTCCACGAATACCCCTGGATTGATACAGAAAATGCCGCACCTAAGCAGCCAGTGCACGAGGAGCAGGCACAGCCTTATCATGAGCGCAGGGCAACACCAACGGTTAATGCAGAGCCGGAAGAGCGCCACAGCGACGATAAATATATGAAGAAGCTGCTGCGCCAGCTGCAGCAGGAACCGGACAGCTTCGGCGACTGGCACTATCTGATGCGTGGCATGCTGAAAGGAGTTTGCGAAGGTATCGGTATGTCGGCGGCCTGCATTGCTTTGCTGAATAAAGACAAAACCGTACTGAAGGTGTTTTATGCTGAAGGCATGAGCGAACAGGCGCCGATGCGGCGTTTTGTGGTCGACCTGCGTAAGCCTTCGTTGTTCAACAAATTGCTGGAAAAACAATCCAGCCTGTTGCTTAACAGCGACAACCGCCAACGTTTTCTGCAGCATCTGCCAGCTGCCACCAGCGAGCTGATTCCACAGCAGACCATGATGATGTCGATTGACGCCGGCGCAGCTCCGATAGGTCTGGTAATGGGTTTTGCCGCCGAGCATCAGCCGGAATTATCCCAGGCGGAATACATCAGCTTTAAAAACCTCTGTCAGGTTACCAGCCAGAGTCTGGCAACCCTGAAAGCCAACACCGAAAAACGGCGCCGCGCAGCCGCAAACCACGGTCAGCCATAAGCGCTGACGCAAGCGGCGCCTGACATCCGTCCCCGGCTTGGATAAACTCTCGCCTTTATTATTCACACTGGCGGAGTTTTCCATGGCAGATTTTCCTCTGTTGCTGGAACCGGAAGCGCTGGCGGCGCAATTACCCCTGACGCCGGCCCAGGGCAAAGTACTGATTATTGAGCAGGCGAAATACGAAGATTACCTGCAGCAGCACATCCCCGGTGCCGTGCATCTGGATTTCAAACGTCTGCAATGCAGCGGCCAGCCGGTTCCCGGCAAGTTACCACCGGTTGAGCAGCTGTCCGAAGTGTTCAGTGAACTGGGGCTGACCCCGGATACCCATGTTATCTGCTCCGACGATGAAGGCGGCGGCTGGGCCGGACGTCTGATCTGGGTACTGGATATGATTGGCCACCAGCACTATTCCTATCTCAACGGCGGCATTGTTGCCTGGCGTGAAGCCGGTCTGCCGACCGAAAGTGGTGAGCATAAAGTACAGGCGTCCGGCTATCAGGTGGGCGCACTGCACCATGAATTTGCACTGGACAAAGATCAGATTATTGCCCGTATCGGCCAGCCGGATTTTGCTATCTGGGATGCCCGCTCTGCAGCGGAATACAGCGGCGAAAAAGTAATATCACAACGCGGCGGACATATCCCCGGCGCGGTGAACTACGAGTGGACGCTGGGAATGGATAAATCCCGCAGTCTGCGCATTAACGAACTGAACGGCTTCCGTCAGTTACTGGCAGAGATGGGCATCGATAGCAGCAAAGAAATCGCCACCCACTGTCAGACCCATCACCGTTCCGGCTTTACCTATCTGGTCGGAAAAATTCTTGGCCTGAACATCAAAGGCTATGCCGGCTCCTGGTCCGAATGGGGCAACGACCCGGCCACTCCTGTCAGCACTGGCAGCCAACCCTGAGGAATCCCATGTCATTTAAAGATCAAGCCTTTATCGGCGCCCAGTATCTGTTACCACAACACCTGTTATCCCGTGCGGTTGGCTGGCTGGCCAGCTGTGAAACCAGCTGGATCAAAAATCCGTTGATCCGTGCCTTTATCGATCAGTACGACGTCAACATGAATGAAGCGCAGCGTAAAACCGCCGAGGAATTCCGTTGCTTTAACGACTTCTTTACCCGCGAGCTGGAAGACGGCGCACGCACCATCGCCAGCGGTGATGATGTGATCGTTTCTCCGGCCGATGGTGCGGTGTCCCAGCTGGGGCCCATTGAAAACGGCCGTATTTTCCAGGCCAAAGGTCAGGACTACTCGCTGATTGAACTGCTCGGTGGTGACACCCAGCGCGCCGAGCCTTTTATGGGCGGCGAGTTCGCCACGATTTACCTGTCGCCAAAGGATTATCACCGCGTGCATATGCCGGTAACCGGTACGCTGCGTGAAGTGGTCTATGTGCCAGGCGATCTGTTCTCGGTGAATAAAACCACCGCCGAAAATGTACCGCGCCTGTTTGCCCGCAATGAGCGTCTGGTCGCCATCTTCGATACCGAGAACGGTCCGATGGCAATGGTGCTGGTTGGCGCCATGATTGTAGCCGCCATTGAAACCGTCTGGGCCGGACTGATTACTCCGCCAAAACGTCAGCTGAAAGTCACCGACTTCACTAACCCGCAGCCTGTTACCCTGCAGAAAGGTGAAGAAATGGGTCGCTTCCTGCTCGGCTCGACCGTTGTTCTCTGCTTCGGCAAGGACAAAATCGACTGGCTGGATCAGCTCAAAGCCGACTCGCCGCTGCGCATGGGCGAAGCCATCGCCAAAGCCGACTGATATATCTGTCAGCTCCGGGTTGCATAAAACCCGGAGCTCCCTGACAATTCCTTACATTGCCGGATACCGGCATATCCTTCCAGCCGTGGTTAACACCGCCGAAATGGATCTTCTGACTTTAACTATCTCCGTGTAAGGAAATACGATGTTTAACCGTCTGCTTGCCAGTATCGTACTGCTGGCTGTATCCCTGTTTGTCTGCGCTGAAGAAGAAAGCGGCATGACTGCCCAGCAATTCTGGGACTCCCTTAACCGCCAGCAAGGCGACATTCCTCTCTATGGCGCCGGCGCTACCCTGCATGTACCGGAAGGTTTCTACTTTCTTGATGGCAATGACAGTGAGCGTGTACTGGTAGATGTCTGGGGCAATATTCCGGGCCAGAATGTTCTCGGCATGCTGTTCCCTGCGGATCAGACGCCGTTTGATGACAATTCCTGGGCAGTAACCATTGAATATGAAGAAGAAGGCTACGTTTCTGACGAAGACGCTGCCGACATCGACTACAGCGAACTGCTGCAACAGATGAAAGATGATATCCGCGCAGAAAACAAAGAACGCGCCGCTATGGGTTATGAATCCATTGAGCTGATCGGCTGGGCTGCCGCGCCTTATTACGATGCCAGCGCAAAGAAACTGCACTGGGCCAAAGAGCTGCGCTTTGGTGATGAAGAGCTGCACACGCTGAACTACAACATCCGCGTGCTGGGCCGTAAGGGCGTTCTGGTTCTGAACTTTATTGCCGGCGTTGACCAGCTGACAACCATCGAAAGCAATCTGAACAATGTGCTGAATATTGCCGAATTCGATCAGGGCTCAACCTATGCCGACTTTAATCCGGATATGGATAAGGTAGCGGCCTACGGTCTTGGCGCCCTGATTACCGGCAAGGTGCTGGCAAAAACAGGCTTCCTCGCACTGGCGCTGGTGTTCCTGAAGAAGTTTGGTGTCTTTATTGTGCTCGGTCTGGCCGCTCTGGGGCGCAAGCTGTTCAGCCGCAATAAAGAAGCCTGATGCTTTCCGGGCAGCGCTTCTGTGCGCTGCCCTCAACCTCCTGGCCTGGTTGGACAAATTGCGAAGTTCAGCACGGCTTCTCCAATATCACCGCGATATTATGACCAACGGCAACAATGCCTACACATTTATCAGCAATTCTCTGGGCAAGCACCTTTTATCCGGGGTAAGCTTCTGCATTCCTGATCAGTTTATGAATTACTGCAGCGGTGGGTAGACGATGTATATCGATACGGCTTCAACTTCAGATATATCTGCACTTTGTGACCTGGCGTCGCTGCTGGAAACACAGGAAGGTGACTTTTTTGGCCGCCGCCATCAGCAGGTACGCCGTCTGGGTAATCTGCTGCTGGCAAAAGAACATGCCCTGGTACTCTGCATCCGCGATCAGGAAGAAGTCATTGCCATGCTGACCCTGAGCAGCCTCAATCCCGGCAGCGACCAACCGGCCATTATGCGGCTGAATGATATGGCGGTACTGCCGGCGTATCAGGGTCAGGGAGCGGGCAGTATGCTGTTACAGGCCGCGATCAATCAGGCACGCCAGGCTGGCTGGAGCAAAATTGTTGTCCATCAGACCGATATAAACCCCACCATACAGCAGCTGTCACGCTTTGGCTTTACTCCGGCCGCTCAACAGATACAACTGAGCCTGAGAGCCGATAAAGCTTCTCTCTCTGTTGCCTGATTCAGGCACGGCTCCAGTCAAAACTCAGCACATCGGCAATATTACTGCTGTCCTGAACCAGCATTAATAAACGGTCGAGCCCCATTGCCACGCCGGCACAGTCTGGCAAGCCATGCTCCAGTGCCGCCAGTAAATATTCATCAATCGGATGGCCGCCGGCCTCCTGCACAAAACGCCGGCGCTGCTCTTCTGCATCGGTCAGTTCGTGGTAACCATTAGCCAGCTCAGCACCGTTGAAATACAACTCGAAACGCTGTGCCACCGCGACACCCTCAGCGTTGTTACTGACCCGCGCCAATGCCGCCTGTGAGGCCGGAAAATCACCGATAAACACCAGAGTATCTGCCGGCAGGGACGGTTCGACCTGATGACTCATAATCACATCCAGCCAGCCATCGCGGCTGAGCTGCAGATCCTGCCCCGCTAACTGCTGGCCCAGAACAGCGATCTGCTCATCGCTGGCAGAATGAACCTCCAGTCCGGCATAACGGCTCATGGCATCGCCATAGCTCAGGTTAAGCCGTGGCAGTTGCGGGTAACGGGCTGACAATAACTGCGTCACAAGCTCAGCAACTTCATCCATCAGCCGGCGATGATCAAAGCCTACCCGGTACCATTCCAGCATGCTGAATTCCGGATTATGACGCCGCCCGGCTTCACCACGGCGAAACACCCGCGCAATCTGAAAAATATCGCCACTGCCGGCACACAGCAGGCGCTTCATCGCATATTCAGGGGAAGTCTGTAGCCAGCGCTGTTCGCTGGTGCACATGGGCTCGATATTCGGATCAGAGACCGGTGCTGAGGCCAGCACCGGGGTTTCGACTTCGAGTACATCGCGGGCAGCAAAAAACTGCCGGATTTGCTGATTCATCCGGGCGCGGGCACGCAGCGCATGCATTTCGGCAGAAGGTTGCCAGTTCATGAGTTACCTGTTGATATCGGTATAAAAAACATAAAAAAGACATAAAAAAGGGAGCCGTAAAGCTCCCTCCTGTAACGGCGCCGAGGACTCAGGCGCGGCTGACGTAGTCGCCGCTGCGGGTGTCGATACGCAGCTTGTCACCGATATTAATAAACAGCGGCACTTTAACCACTGCACCGGTGGTCAGCGTGGCGGGCTTGTTACCGCCCTGGGCAGTATCGCCTTTCAGGCCCGGATCGGTTTCCACCACTTCCAGCTCAACAAAGTTTGGCGGAGCGACAGTCAGTACAGCACCGTTAAACAGAGTAATGGTGTAGATTTCCTGTTCTTTCAGCCACTTCACCGTATCGCCCAGCGCTTCCTGAGAGGCGGCATGCTGTTCAAAAGAACCGTCGGTGGCCATGAAATGCCAGAATTCACCGTCGTTGTAGAGATATTCCATCTCCAGTTCCATCACATCGGCGCCTTCCAGCGAATCACCCGACTTGAAGGTTTTTTCCACCACACGGCCATTACGCAGGTTGCGCAATTTAACGCGGTTAAACGCCTGGCCTTTACCCGGCTTAACGTATTCGTTATCCAGAATGGAACAGGGCTCGCCATCCAGCATGACTTTAAGACCTGATTTAAATTCGTTGGTAGAATAATTCGCCATGTAATAACCCGTTTTAAATTAATCGCTTCTTAGGAATTCATATCAAGTTGCCTATCATAACGCGATCTGCCGCCGCTGTTGAGGGCGAAGACTGGCAGCAGATTCTGGCCCAGGCATTCCGCCGCCCACAAGAACTGCTGGAATACCTCAATTTACCACTGTCAGAGATGCCAGAACGCCTGCAGGCCTGTCAGGAATTCAGCATGCTGGTACCCCGGACTTATGCCGCACTGATGCAGAGCGGCAATGCAACCGATCCATTACTGCTGCAAG
>NZ_DDCJ01000058.1:0-1707 GCF_002335285.1 Thalassolituus sp. UBA2009 | reverse complement strand
CTGCCGCAGGCAACGGAAAACGAACACCGGCCGGGCTATATCACCGACCCACTGGCGGAAAAAGACACCAATATCCAGCCAGGGATTATTCACAAATACCGCGGCCGGGTACTGCTGCTGGCCACCAGCGGTTGTGCCGTTAACTGCCGCTATTGTTTCCGCCGCCACTTTGCCTATGGCGACAACCGCATCAGCCGCAAGCAGTGGGCAGAAGCGCTGAATTATGTCGCGACGGATAGCAGCATCAGCGAAGTGATCCTCAGTGGCGGCGATCCTTTACTGCTGCAGGATGATGCCCTGCAGGAACTGGTTACCCTGATAGAAGCCATTCCGCATGTACGCCGTCTGCGCATTCACAGTCGCCTGCCAGTCGTGATTCCGCAGCGTCTGACCCCGGCACTGCAAAGCCTGCTGAGCAACAGCCGTCTGCAGGTCAGCATGGTTCTGCATATCAATCATCCAACCGAACTCAGTGACGCCCTGCGCCTGCCATTACAGGCACTGCGTCAGAGCGGTGTTACCCTGCTGAACCAAGCCGTATTGCTGAGAAAAGTGAACAACACGCTCGGTATTCTGTCTGATTTAAGCGAACGGTTGTTTGAATTTGGGGTGCTGCCTTATTACCTTCACCTGCTTGATTCAGTCCGGGGGGCTCATCACTTTGATATCAGCGAGCAGGAGGCCGTGTTTTTGTACCGGCAACTGCTGGCTGAATTACCCGGATACCTGGTTCCACGCCTGGTTCGCGAGGAAGCAGGCAAAGCGAACAAGTCCCCAATCAACCTCGACAGGTAAACGGATATTGCCTATAAGGAAGTAGGCTTTTGCTATGAATCACATGCACTTACGGCAAAGTCGCTATACTGTGTATGAGGTTCGGCAAAAATCCGCCGGATGAAAAACTTTGGTTTAATCACAGCAGGATTGCATGGAAAGCCCGAAAACACCGATAAAACTGCACATACCGACAACGCCTCTCGCGCAGCCATCATTTTGTGCGGGTAATGTTGAGGGCGTTACCCAGTGGGCCAAAGAATTACCTATGGCCAACACCGGTGAAGCTGCACGTCAGTTATATCAGGCTATCCGCGAGCTGAATCAATGGAACACCGACCCGTTGCTGCGCTTTAAAGTGCTGGAAGTGGTGCGTCCTTACATCTATTCCATCTGCACCCTGCTGAATAAACACTTTCTGCAATCGTCCATATCACTGAACGATAAACAGCTGAAAATCGCCAATCTCAGTCAGGCGCTGCAGGGACATCTGGCCACCGGTTATAAGATGGTTGTGGCGCACAGCATCAGCCGTGTTGCCCCGGCAGACAAGCCCTCCAAAGTGGTTACGCTGGCGATCCACCGCGCGATATCCGATACCAACCAAACCATACTGCGTGCTTTCCAGCTGTATTGTCAGCCGCCGGAGCACGCCTGGCTGGAGATCAACCAGCTTTATCTGCTGGCAGAAATGCACAAGTTGCTGACCTATAAAGTCAGTGACCGCCAGACCCGTTTTTTATCCACATCCACCATTCAGGATGTGTATATCCGCGCTCACCTGCTAGGAACCGCCAAGCCTAATAACCTGCGCCAGCAAGATCTGGCTCAACTGTACGATGCCAGCGAGCTGTGGGCGGAATCTGCTTCTCTGTCTGCCGCCGACGATGAGAGCGCTCTGTTTATTATTAACCTGCACCGTGATCGTCCGGG
>NZ_DDCJ01000040.1:13293-14895 GCF_002335285.1 Thalassolituus sp. UBA2009 | reverse complement strand
CCGGTGTGACGTTTTATTCCGATCAGGGCGCTCAATATACAAGCCTTAAGTATCGGCAACAGCTGTGGCTTTACAGGATGCAGCAGAGTATGAGCCGTCGCGGAAACTGCTGGGATAATGCGCCGATGGAGCGCTTATTCCGAAGTCTGAAAACCGAGTGGATACCGGATAAGGGGTATCGTTCGGTGATGGAAGCAAAAATGGATGTAGGCCGGTATCTGATGCATTACTACAACGGCTACAGGCCACACAGTGCTAACAATGGGCTGAGCCCATCGGCAGCCGAAGAATTACTTAAGACCGTGTCCGGAATTAGTTGACCACTACAAAGTTCCCCTGGGAGGCAACAGGCCTTGATGTTAAAAAATGCTGTTTTTGTTGGCTACGGTGCTGATTAAAAACAGTGGAGCTGCAGAGGCAGGCATTGCCACTGCCTCAGTTACGGTAAATAGTCTCGATCAGATGGTAGCCAAAACGGGTTTTTACCGGCCCCTGTACTTTTAACAGCGGTCCTTTGAACACCACGTCGTCAAAGGCTTTGACCATATCGCCTTTGTTGAACTCGCCGAGGCTGCCGCCGTTTTTCTTGCTCGGACAAATGGAGTGTTGTTTGGCCAGTTTGCTGAAGTCGGCTCCTTTATCGAGTAACTGCTTCAGTTTGTCGGCTTCTTCTTTGGTTTTTACCAGAATATGGCGGGCACAGGCGCGGGGCATACTTACCTCGGATTCAGTCTATCAGGCCAATCTGACCATTCGGTTAAATTTTGCGTCGCGCAGGATCAGGTGCTGTGCGAAAATTGCGCCCGTTATTGTACCCGAAAGACAGAATGAGGCATGCATGAGCGTACATGAGATCCGCCACCCCCTGGTGCAGCATAAAATTGGTTTGATGCGATCCAAATCAATGAGCACCCGCACCTTCCGCCAACTGGCGGCTGAAGTCGGCAACTTGCTGACCTATGAAGCAACCAAAGATATGGAACTGGAAAGCTACACCCTCGATGGCTGGTGTGGTCCGGTTGAAGCGGAGCGGATTCGCGGCAAAAAAATTACCGTGGTACCGATTCTGCGTGCCGGTCTGGGCATGCTGGACGGCGTGTTAGAGCTGGTGCCAAGTGCCAAAATCAGCGTGGTCGGCCTGTACCGCGATGAAGAAACCCTGGAGCCGGTCAGCTACTTCGACAAACTGGCCGGTGATATCGACCAGCGTATGGCACTGATTGTGGACCCGATGCTGGCCACCGGCGGTTCGATGGTGGCAACCATCGACCTGTTAAAGCAGGCCGGTTGTACCAGCATCCGTGCATTGGTGCTGGTAGCGGCACCGGAAGGCATTAAAAAGGTTCAGGATGCGCACCCGGATGTGGATATTTATACCGCATCGGTGGACAGCCATCTGAACGAGCAGGGGTACATTATCCCTGGTCTGGGCGATGCCGGTGACAAGATCTTCGGCACGAAATAATTAAAAATCAGGGGAGTTTCTATGCGGGACAATACAGAAGATCTGTATCGCGGCTGGCGTATGCTGCTGGCCGGTTTACAGATGTTGTTCGTGGCCTTCGGCGCACTGGTGCTGGTGCCATTGATTACCGGCCTCGA
>NZ_DDCJ01000040.1:1152-13024 GCF_002335285.1 Thalassolituus sp. UBA2009 | reverse complement strand
GTGCCGGTTTTCCTGGCCTCATCTTTTGCCTTTATTGCGCCGATTCTGTTCAGCGTAAAAACCTGGGGCATGGCGGCCACCATGGGCGCGCTGTTCTGTGCCGGTATGGTTTATGTTGCGCTGTCGGCTCTGGTGGCGTTGCGTGGCCCGGGTTTCCTGCACCGTTTACTGCCGCCGGTGGTTACCGGTCCGATTATTATGGTGATTGGTCTGGGCTTAGCTCCTATTGCGGTGAATATGGCGATGGGTAAAGCCGGTGATGCATCAGCAGAACTCTTCCCCTATGCCGATGCCATGTGGGTCTCGATGCCTGCCCTGATTACCACGTTGCTGGTGGCCACTCTGGCGAAAGGTATTTTCCGTCTGGTGCCGATTCTGGCCGGTGTGGCGGTGGGTTATACCATTGCGGCGTTTACCGGCATGGTCGATCTGACAGCTGTGGATGCCAGCCCCTGGGTTAAGTTACCGCAGTTTGTGACGCCGGAATTTCAGCTGGCGGCCATTCTGTTTATGATTCCGGTGGCCATTGCGCCGGCGATTGAACACGTTGGTGACGTTCTGGCGATTGGCAGCGTGACCGGTAAAAACTACGTGCAGAAGCCAGGTCTGCACCGCACTCTGCTGGGTGATGGTCTGGCGACTTCTGCGGCGTCTCTGTTTGGCGGCCCGCCAAACACCACCTACTCCGAAGTGACTGGTGCGGTGATGCTGACCAAAGCCTTTAACCCGGTAGTGATGACCTGGGCGGCAGTGTTTGCCATTGTTTTGGCATTCGTGGCCAAGTTTGGTGTGCTGCTGCAGACCATTCCGACGCCGGTGATGGGCGGTATTATGATTCTGCTGTTCGGCTCTATTGCCGGTGTTGGCATGAACATTCTGATCAAAGCCAAAGTCGATATGAGTGCACAGCGCAATCTGGTGATTGTGGCGACCACTCTGGTATTCGGTATTGGTGGTATGGCAATCGGTTCTTCCGAGTTCCACCTGCAGGGTGTCAGCCTGTGCGGTGTGGTGGCGATTGTGCTGAACCTGCTGTTGCCGCATGAGAAAGCCGACGCTGAAGACCTGCATGAAGAGCAGGAAATTGTGGAAGATATTCTGGAGCACAGTAAATAAGCTGTCGTTTCTTTTTATCTGCATTATCCGCAGAAAAATGGCCGCCTATGCGGCCATTTTTTATGGGCTGTGTTCAGGGCATGCAGCTGCGTTATTGCAGGGTGCGGATGGTCGGGCGAAAGGTATACGAAGCCGGTAATTCATCCGGCACTCTGGGGTACGGGTTGGCACTCAGTGCAGCTTTTACCGCCCAGTCATCCATCAGCGGGTCGCCACTGGAGCGGATAACCCGCACGTTGGTGGCCACCTGACGGTAACTTAAGGTCAGCTCCAGCCTTACACTGCCGGTAAATTGCGCCGGTGCAATTACCCGTTCTCGCAGATGCGCGAGCAGTTTCTGTTGGTAGCTGCGCTCCAGTGGATCGGCTGATAAATCTTCTTTCTCAGTGACCAGTCCGCTTTGTTTCTGGCTCGGTTGTTGTGCTGTCTGTGCGCTCGACTGCTGCTTTGGTTGTGGTGTGGATTGCGGCTCAGGTATTAGCTGCTGGGTTTGTTGTTTGGCGGCTTCTGTTTTTGCCTGAGGCTGCTTCTGACTCTGCTCCGGAACTGCGTTGTGTTTCACAGCTGCGTTTTGTTTAACAGCTTCGCTTTGGCTTTGAGCCACTTCCTGAGTCGGGACTGCCTGAACCTGAGTCGTCGGCACCTGAGCTGGTGCTTCATCCTGTAAGGTCCGGGCGCTTGCCTCTGGTTGGCGCAGTTCGGCATTAATTACGGGTTGGGTCTGGGCCGGTGACAGCCGTACAGAGAAGGGCGCCGACAGCAGCAGGGCATGCAGCAACAACGAGATAGCCACAGCCAGCAGCAAGCGCTGGTAGTGTCTCCGCTTCGGTGCCGAGAGTTTGCTGAAAAACCCTTCTGCCACAATCACTTACCCGTGTTATAGACAATTGCTATGGCTATGATTGGCAAAATTAATCATCGCCCTGATTCTCTGGCGGCGGCGGTATGCTTAGCCGGGAGCGCGTTGTATGATACCAGCTCTTTATGCTCCGGCTGCGCCGCAGGTGTTGTCCGGATAATACCGATAAATTTCAGAACTCACAGGGAGTAAGAAACATGAGCGTACTGGTAGGTAAAAAAGCACCTGACTTTACCGTTCCGGCTGTACTGGGCAACGGTACCATCGTTGATTCATACAACTTCGCAGAAGCAACCAAAGGCAAATACGCTCTGGTGTTCTTCTATCCACTGGATTTCACCTTCGTGTGCCCATCTGAGCTGATCGCTCTGGATCACCGTATGGCCAAGTTCGAAGAGCTGGGCGTGGAAGTGATTTCTGTGTCTATCGACTCTCACTTCACCCACAACGCATGGCGTAACACGCCGGTTGCCAAAGGTGGTATCGGCGAAGTTAAGTACACCATGGCGGCTGACGTTGACCACGGTATCTGTAAAGCATACGACGTAGAAACTGCCGGTGGCGTTGCGCTGCGTGGTGCTTTCCTGATCGATAAAGAAGGTGTGGTACGTGCTGCCAACATCAACGACCTGCCACTGGGCCGTAATATCGATGAGCTGGTGCGTTTGGTTGAAGCTCTGCAATTCCACGAAGCGCACGGCGAAGTTTGCCCGGCTGGCTGGAACAAAGGCGACAAAGGTATGGACGCATCTCCTGAAGGTGTTGCCAAGTACCTGGCAGAAGAAGCCGGCAAACTGTAAGCGCCACGCCTCTTCGCTGTAAAAAAGAAAACCGCCGCAGTTTCCTGCGGCGGTTTTTTTATGCTCCTGCAGTGGTTACGGCGAACCGCAACCACTGACCGGATCAGCGGTCTTCGTAACGCTGATGCTTGAAGAAGATGCCGGAATCGCCAAAAGCGGAGGCGGCGAATTCAGACGTCAGCACCATCTCACCCACTTTCACCGCGCTGTTACGGCGCTCGGCGGCATAGCGCGCAGCAAGGCTGCTGAAAATGGAGTTACGGATTTCTTTGTCGGTGGCATACACATCGTACAGTTTGGTGCCGGCCGGCAGGCTCAGCAGGTCGGTACGGAAATCGTGTGCTGCACTGCTGAAGCGGTTTTTCACCTCAGCGGCCGGAACAAAGTAGATCTGCGTTGGAGACCTGGCGCCGCTGGCAGCACTGCCATCGGAGTTCACTTCGGCCATGGCATTCACCATCAGCTGTGTCGGCTTGGTGGTTACCAGCGAGAATAGAATGGTGCCACCCAGCGTATCGTTGGCTTCCGGACGCACATACTGCGACAGTTCGTTAGCGAACAGGTTGTAGTTGTTGCCCTGACCGGTAAGGGTGTACAGCGCGGAGACGTTTTCAGACGGCTTGCCATCGATAAAGGTTTTCCAGGCCAGACCCGGCTGCACGCCTCGTTCGGCCGGATCACCGGTGACCGACATGCGCAGCAGACCACACTCGTTACCTTTGAATACGCCGGTAAACGGATGATTGCCGGTGGCGTTGAAGGCGACCTTGGCGACTGCACCGTGCGGGTGAATCGGCTTGCTGTGACCGACCGGAGCCACATCACCGACGTAGCGCACTTTATCCCACAGAACGCGGTTGATCAGGGCGCCGGTATCCACATCCGGAATTGCCGGCAGTTCGCCTTCGGCGTAGGTGGTACGCTTCACACCGTTGGTCCACAGCAGTTCCTGTTTATCGCAGGCAGCCCAGCTGTCGTAATCCGCCGGGATGTTCAGGCCCCAGGGTTTGAAGGCATTGTCGACGCCGATCAGGGAGGTGTTCAGCTGCGGGAAATGACGGTTCAGTACATCCACCATGGTGTTGTTTTCAACCCAGTCGTAACCTTCCTGGGTGTAGACTTCCGGGTTGTAGTGGGAGGTAAAGAAGCGGTCGGTGATAATGCGGCGTGACGCATTCATGATGAAAATCTGAAACGCCGTTTCACCGAAGGCAAAGCCTTCCGGACGCACGGTTTCAGCCATCATACCGACCATGGCATCGATCATTTCCACGTCGTTGTTGTACAGACGCTTGAGGTCCGCCACGGTTGCGGCATCGCTGGTCAGATCTTCAAATCTGGTGATCGGGTTCAGGCCAATCTGACGACGGAATTCGTTGTAACGTGGTACGCCACGTTCACGGTCACGGATCACGTCGATGGCAGCGATGTCCATCTTGCCGACCAGCGGCAGATTCAGATTACGCAGGAATTCCGGGTGGTTGTTCAGCACCAGAGCGCCCGGATGGGTGATACCGAAGGAGTACCACAGGCGGTCAGAGCCTTCATCATCAAGAATGTCTTCAGCGTCGCCGTCGCGGGTATCTTCGATGGCAATCCGGTTGCTGACCATATTGGAGCCAATGTCGTAGACGTCGATGGCATCACGCATCAGCGGGTGCATACGGTATACCGCCACGAACTCTTCGGTCAGGGTAAAGGGTACTCCGGCGTTGTCAGACTGACGAGCGCCGGCCAGACCGGTAATGGCCCACTCGAGGAAGTCGCCCTGTTCCATCGCTTCTGCCAGCTTCGGATCCACACCGAGAATATGGCGGATCCAGGAATCTTTCTTAGCCAGATCAGCATAGATTTTATCCAGCTCAGCACCGTACTGGTCACGCTTGTCGGCGTTGCCAGCCAGGCCCCACCAGTTGGCATACATCGCACGTTCGGTGACCGGGTTGGCAATGATTGCCGGGGTCCATTCGACCGTGTGAATTTTCGCCATCAGTGCGGAGTTGATAAGGCGGGCTTTGTCGTACAGCCACTGGTCATCTTTCCCCGGGTTATTTGCCGCCAGCATTTCGGCAATCGCGTTGTGCTCTTTGACGAACAGCTGGTGCAGCATGCTCAGGCCGACCCACCAGTTATCGGTGAAACCGGTCTTTGGCAGACCTGAAAAAAACTCCCGTGGCAGCGTGCCGTCGGAGTTAATGGTCAGGCGGCCACCTTGAAATTCACGGATGCTGTTGGAGGTTTCCAGATCGCTGCCGTAGATCTGCGAGCCATCCCACCAGTGGGTGTTGAAGTTACGGTAGCTGTCCGGCAGGTGCGCTTCAGCAGCGATACGGGTTGGGTCATCCTGGGTGCGTCGCACCTCCAGTACACCCGAACCCATGCTGTCGCCCGCAGGCAGCGGTACCTGAATCGGATCTTCCGCGCTGTTTTCACCGTGGAAGAACCAGTCGTGAGTCATGAACTGAATCCAGGACGCCGCGATGAAGTTAACGGAAGTGGCTGGTTTGAAGTCGTCGCCGCGTGACAGCAGCACGTTACTGACTTCACGCGGGTTAGGCGTCAGCAGCGTGTCGGCTTCGGTTTCGCCATGAGCGGCGGTGAGTTCAACGTTACGGCCGAAGCGACGCATCACCGAACCTTCCGCCGGATTTTCCAGATTGTTACAGGTACCGTCTTCGGTCCGGGCATTGAGGCTGCGTTCATCACAGTGGATGTCGGCGTTGTACTCATCCCAGCGTTCGAAATCGAACAGGTTGTTTTTAAATAACTCCTGCCGTTCAACGGCGAGGGTAATGAGTCCGGCAAAAATCCCTAATGTGCCGAACTTGACCAGCGCGGGCCAGGTAACCCAGATACTGTTCATAGGTTGGTCTCCGTGAGTTTGTTATTTTTGTAGTTTCTGCGTGACTGCCGGGTAAACCGACAGGCAGGGCAGTGAAGCACGGAGGGTTGAAAGCGGCCTTGTAAAGCAACGTAAAGAGGCGTCAGGTTGGCATTTAGAGTTACATTTTGTAATTTTATGTTGGATTTTTTTGACATGCGCGGCGCAAATGGTCTTTTTTTGAGGGGTTTATATCCGCCATTGCTTTAATTTGGTACCTTGGTTTTAAAATATGCATTGCCAAATTTGAAGGTGATGGTTAGGCACAGCTTTGATGAGTGCTCTGCATGCCTGCTGCTTTCCGATAAAGCCTGCTGCTTTCCGATAAAGCCTGCTGGTCTACGCTTAGATTCTGGTTATCGGCAAATAGCGGAGCTTTGTATGCGTTGGCTGTTAGCACTGGGCTTGCTGGCCCTGATGTCATCGATGCAGGCGCAGGAGTTGTCGCAGGCGGATGATCGTCCGCCGCTGCGCTGGATTGTGATGCCATATCCGCCGCTGCATATCAGCGATGGGCCCATGGCGGGTAAAGGTATTGTCGATGAATATCTGGGGGCGGTTACAGCCTCTTTGAGTGGCTACCGGCATGTGCGTGAGGAGATGACCCCGGCCCGTGCCTGGCAGCTGATCCGTGCCGGCGAAAATATCTGTCATCCGGGGGCGCTGTATACGCCGGAGCGGGCCAAATATACGCTGTTCAGTGATTCACCGGCGTTGTTTCCATCGCTGGCGTTTATGGTGCGGCTGGAAGATTACAAGGCGTTGTTTGCGCCGCAGATGACCATTGCAGCAGCAGATATGCTGGCGCGGACCAATTTGCGTTTGGGGCTGGTAGCTGACCGTTCCTATTATGTGTTTCTCGATAACCTGCTGAGTGCCGGCAATGTGTATCAGCGCGCGACGGTGCTCTCCAGTTTGCATGGGCCGCTGAGCCTGTACCGCATGCTGCAGTCGGGACGTATCGATTACATCATCGAATATCCCTGGATTAACCGCTATATGGTCGACACGATTCAGGCACCGGAGGCGCATGAGCTGGTGGCCCTGTCGATCCGCGAGTTACCACAGTTTGCCAAAGGCTATGTTGCCTGTCCGAAAACCCTCTGGGGAGAGCGGGTGATTATGGCGGTAAACCGCTGGGTAGCTGAGCAGAAAAATACCGAAACCAACCGTCAGCGTATGGCGGTTTGGCTCGACCGCAATACGCTGCCGCGTTATATGAAAGCGTATGAAGAAATGATTGCACCGGTAACCAGGCCCTGAAACGGTCTGGCAGGCGCTGCGTTATTCGCTGCGCTTCAGTACCCGCGCCTGATAACCGGCTTCGGTGAGGATATAGGCCGCGGCTTCCGCCCGGCCTTCACCGGTAATGACATAAACAAAGGCTTTGGATAATTCATTCAGACGGCTGCGCAGCTGTGCCAGTGGTATGGTTGTTGCGCGGTGAATCGGGCTGGCCGCGACTTCCTGTGGCAGGCGCACATCGAGCACCACGGTGCCGGTGTCACCTTCATCGATCAGGGCGCTGAGCTGGTTTTCGCTGACGTATTCAACCACTGGCGTTTTCAGCAGGGTGTCGAAGTCTTCTTTGGTTAATACCATCAACACGCCGTTACTGCTCATGGTAATGCTGGCATTACGTGGCAGGTTGCTTACCAGAGCATCTTCACCAAACAGATCTCCGCTGCCAAGGGCGGCGAGGGTTTCCTGTTTGTTATTTACTTTACGGCTGACAATGGCCTTGCCGCTTTTGATCACATAGCACTCGTGGCCTTCTTCGCCCTCGTGGATGATTTCTTCACCGAGTGACACTTCACGTTCGTTAAAACGGGCCAGCAGCTTCTGGATATTGGCCGGTGGTACACGGTTGAACAGATCGGAAGTGAGCAGGCTTTCCAGCCAGTCGTGTTCAGAGTCTTCTTCCTGATCATAGGCCTGACGTAATTCCGACCATGTGGTGATCAGCTCCAGATACTGACGTTTGATAGCAAACAACTGGCAGGGCGACTGGGTAATGGCCGCATGGCGGTGAATCGGATGGCTGGCATCCAGGGCGAGAAAGTTTTCGTCATCATCGCCTTTAATCTGGGTAATACGGAACTGGTCATCGGCCAGGTCGACCGTTCCTTCAAGCAGAAAGTGACATTCGTCGTCTTCTTCACCACGTTTGAACAGAATCTTTTTATCGGCCAGCGAATAGGCACGGAAATGTGGCAACAGCTCGCTGACAGCATGGGCAGACAGCTCATCAAAAGGAATAAAGCGCTGAATCTGCTCTGTTGTAAGGGCCGTATCCGGCGCGCTTGCAGATGGATTGATGGAATCTTCCATGGTGTTTCTGGCCTGACCAATGACGAATGAAATAACACACGATGAATGTATTTTTGCACACTATCACAAAGCCTGCCGTTTTTTGCTGTGCCTGTTATTCACAATTTCAGGCCCGGCGGCCAATGCAGACGCGCAGAAACGGCCTGTAATTGTTGCTTATCTGTGTAATTCAGAGCGTCGATAGGCGGAATAACCCCCAGACAGGGAACATTCTGCTGGTTGAACCAGTGTTGCAGGAATTGCAGATTTTCCTGTGCCGCGGTCATCCCCGGTGGCAGCTGGTTGGCCACCCAGCCGGCCAGCACTAAGCCGGATTGCTGTATAGCGCGGGCACTGAGCAGTGCGTGGTTAATACAGCCCAGTTTCATACCCACCACCAGAATCACCGGGGCGCCCAGTGCACAGGCAAAATCGGCGAGGGTTTCTGCGTTATTTAATGGTACCAACCAGCCACCGGCGCCTTCGCATAACAGCAGATCCGGCTGCTGACGCAGGGCGGGCTGGCAGGCCTGCATCAGACTGTCCACGGTAAGTGTGCACTGCTCCTGTTGCGCGGCAATATGGGGTGCAATCGCTGCCTGCAGAGCGATGGGATTGTGGATGTTGTAATCCTGTGCCGGCTGGCTGTACTGCTGGTGCAGCAGGGCATCGCTGTTGCGCATCAGAGAAGAGGAAGGCTTACGTTCACAACCGGCGGCGACGGGTTTCAGGCCCAGGCAGGTTAAACCCTGCTGTTGTGCTTTCAGCAGATAGGCGGCACTGATCAGGGTTTTGCCGGCGTCAGTATCGGTGCCGGTAATAAAGAGACGCTGTGTCATTTGGCTCTGTTCCCATTTTACTCTTTACGCAGCAGCAGCCACTGCACCTGATAGCTCAGCGGCAGCAGGCCATTGCGGTCACGCGGATAAGCGTTATCCAGCTGCTGCAATGCCCGGCGGCCGCCCAGACCGCTTTTCCGGCCGGGGTTCACATTGGTGGCGCCAATGGCTTTGAGGTTGCGCAGCAGGCTGGTGAGTGAGTCGTAATGCTCCTGCAACAGACTTTGCTGCCGGCTGACGCTGCGCAATCCGGCCTGCAACAGTGCCTGCTGCAGGTCAGCGGCGCTGATGAAATTATTTACATGAGGCTTGTCGTCGATGCTGCGCCAGGCCTGTAACAGCTCCCGCTGAGTACCGGGCAGCAGCGTTGCCAGGGCCAGTGTGCCGCCGGGTTTCAGTACCCGCGCCCATTCCCGCAGGGTGCTGTGCGGCTGCTCGCTCCATTGCAGCATCAGGCTGGAAAACAGCCCATCGCAACTGGCATCGGCCAGAGGAATCTGGTCGGCATCGGCCTGTAACAGGGCGATGGCCGGGCTGGCAAAGCGCCGGGCACTGCTGATCATGCCGTAGGCCAGATCAATACCGCAAACCTGTTGTGCGCCCAGCTGGTGCAGACGTGGCAGGGTCTGGCCGGTACCACAGCCAATATCCAGCCAGTGACCAAACAGCGGCCCGTTTACGCGCTGCAGACGGCTGAGCAATTGATTGCGCACCTGCAGCTGAATGCCTGCGGCCTGATCGTACGAGTGGGCGGCGCGGCTGAACTGCTGTGCTACCAGACGTTTATCACGCTGCAGCGTTATCGTGCTGTCGCCGGGCGTCTGCAGAGAAAGACATTCAGCGTTCATCCCTGTGCTCCGCTGGCCGGTTTGAGCTGGCAGCATAAGGCCTGCAGCCGGGTTAACAGGGCGGCCTGTCCCTCGGGTTCGAGAAAAAAGGCATGACTGTGGCCGGGGCTGTAATACACCGGGTTGAGTCCGCCGGCATTGAGCGCATCGTGGCTGCCGAGCCAGTGTTGTTCCTGCCTGACCTGCAGGCGGTTGCCGGTTGCAGGGTTAAGACGATAGCTGCGCAGCCAGTCGAGGCCCGGCAGCAGGGTAGCCGGATCACTCAGCTGGTGGCTGGCAAGCAGGCGACTGAGTGGCCGTGCGTCAGCGGCGCCCTGAGTGCAGAGTGCGAGAAAGCGGCGCCGGGTTTTCTCCGGCTGTTGCTGCATATTCTGGCTGAACTGCTGCAGCAGATCGGCATCCAGACCAAACTCGTCTTCCGCCTGTAAACGGCAGAACGTGGCACTGGTGGCCAGTGTGATCAGGGTAATATTGCCCGTTTTTTGCGTTGCCGATGCCGCTGCAGAAACAGACAGCGCCGTGCAGGCCAGCGCTCCGCCTAGTGACCAGCCGACCCAGATCGCCGGACGTTGCGGACTGGCGGGAGCCTGATTGATCAGAGCCTGAGCGCAGCTGTTGAAGTCACTGCTGTCTGCAACACCTGTTACGGAATAATCAAAGCCATAGTGCTGACCCGGCAGCTGGTTATAGAGCGGGGCAAAGACTTCCGGAGCAAAACTCCAGCCCGGCAGCCAGAACCAGTCGGGGCCGGGGCTTTCTGTCCGTAGCAGGCGCCATGGAGAGATAGGCTGGCTCATGCACTGGCCTCCTGAACCGGCAGCAATTCAGCGAGGGCGTTTAACAGTAAGTCGATATCGCTCTGACGGTGTGCAGCACTCAGGGTTATGCGCAGGCGGGCGCTGCCGGCAGGTACGGTGGGCGGACGGATGGCACTGACCCACAACCCGCGTTGCAGCAACTGCTCAGATAGCCGCAGGGCGCTACCGCTGTCACCGATCAGTAGCGGCTGAATGGCTGATTCTGACGGCATAAGCGATAAACCCAGACTGGCGGCCTGACGGCGGAAGTAGCGGATATTGGCCTGCAACTGTTGCTGGCGGTCGCCCTGCTGCAGACGCTTCAGGTTGGCCAGCATTGCTTCGGCCAGCGCTGGTGGCAGCGCGGTGGTGTAGATGTAAGGCCGGGCAAACTGGATCAGGTAATCGATAAGGTCAGCACTGCCGGCCACAAAAGCACCAAAACCGCCCAGCGCTTTGCCCAGAGTGCCGACGTACAGCGGCAGCTGTTGCGGACTGAGGCCAAAATAGGCCCGTACTCCCTGGCCTGCAGCGGGTTCGATGTTGAGTGTGCTGCCCAGTACGCCAAAGCCGTGGGCGTCGTCGATCATTAACAGGGCGTTGTGTTCGCTGCTCAGTTCGCTCAGGCGGCGGACGTCGGCCAGATCGCCGTCCATGCTGAAGATACTGTCGCTGACGATCAGACGTTCGCCGTTGGCCGGCACGTCCAGCAGCTGTTGCAGATGGTGGTAATCGGCATGGCGGTAACGGCTGAGTCTGGCGCGGCTGAGCAAGGCGCCATCCAGCAGTGAAGCGTGGTTGAGCTTGTCCTGCAGCACTTCGTCACCACGTCCGGCGAGGGCGGCAATCGTGCCGAGGTTCGCCATAAAACCGGTTGAGAATAACAGCGCCCGCTCATAGCCACAGTGCGCGGCCAGTGCCTGCTCCAGCTCATGGTGGGCGCTGCTGTGGCCACACACCAGATGTGAAGCACCACTTCCCATCGCCCAGCGCTGTGCGGCATGGGCCAGATCATCAGCACCACAGGCGGCCAGACCAAGATAATCATTGGCGCAGAAGTTCAGCACCGGCTGGCCGTTGCGCAGGGTGTGTGTCTGCTGCACATCGCCCAGCAGAGCGCGCTGGCGCCACAGCTGCTGTTGCTGGCGTTCATGCAGTGCCTGTTGAATACGCTGGTTCCAGCTCATGCTGCCTGAGGGTGCCTTTTCTGAATGGGTTAAAGCCTGTCGCTGTTGCCGGCTCGTCTGTTTCTGTTGCCGACTCGACAGGGGAGTTGCGGCTGATCATAATGCCGATGGTTAACCAGTCAATTTAAAAATGGTTTACAAGTTTACTGCGGAACGGTCCGGAGCCGGGCCTGCTTCGGCCTGGGTATCTTCCACTGTCAGGAGTTGCTATGCATTTTTCCTCTGTTTCTCACCC
>NZ_DDCJ01000040.1:0-818 GCF_002335285.1 Thalassolituus sp. UBA2009 | reverse complement strand
GATGGCCGCGAGCTGATCGATGGCATGGCTTCCTGGTGGTGTGCGGTACACGGCTATAACCATCCGCGTCTGAATGCTGCTCTGCTGGAGCAGGCTGAGCAGATGAGTCATGTGATGTTTGGCGGTCTGACGCACAGTCCGGCCATTGAGCTGGCACGGCGTCTGGTGGCGCTGACGCCAGCGGGGCTGGATAAGGTGTTTCTGGCGGATTCTGGCTCGGTGGCGGTGGAGGTGGCGCTGAAAATGGCGCTGCAGTATCAGCAGGCCCGCGGGCTTAGCGGTAAACATAAGATTCTGGCCCTGCAACGCGGCTATCACGGCGATACTTTGGGGGCGATGTCGGTATGTGATCCAACCCGTGGGATGCACCAGTTGTTTGCCGGTATTCTGCCGCAGCAATATTTTGTTCCGTCGCCGCGGACGGGTTTTTATGACGACTGGGATGCCGCCGACTGCAGCGCACTGGAGCAGGTGTTACAAAAGCATCATGCCGACATCGCCGCCCTGATTGTTGAGCCGGTGGTGCAGGGGGCCGGAGGCATGCGCTTCTATCACCCGCAGTACCTGCGCGAGGCGCGGCGCCTGTGTGATGAATACGACGTGCTGCTGATTGCCGATGAAATTGCCACTGGTTTTGGTCGCACCGGACGTTTGTTTGCCTGTGAATGGGCCGGAATCACACCGGATATTCTCTGCCTTGGCAAGGCCCTGACCGGTGGTTATATGACACTGGCGGCAACGCTTACTACCTCACAGGTTGCGGAAACCATCAGCACTGGTGAGGCTGGCTGTTTTATGCACGGCCCGACTTTTATGGG